>JBBQSH010000056.1:0-19175 GCA_038214015.1 Ignavibacteriales bacterium
AGTAATCAAGAAAGGCATCATAAAAATCCATTTTGTATTGCAAACGTTCTTCATTCTTTTTTCCATTTGGATAGTAAATATTTATTAAAACAAATTCCTTGTATTCAGCAACAACAATTCTTCCTTCATCATCAAACTTTGCAATTCCAAATCCATGCTCAACACTTACAGGCTCTTGCTTTGTATAGATTGCAACTCCACTATAACCTTTTTTAATTGTTGAAGAAGAAAAATATGATTTATATCCATTGATATTTAAAAGTTCTACAGATAATTGGTCCGGTGCTGCTTTAGTTTCCTGTAAACAAAGTATATCCGGGTCTTCGGTTAATAACCAATCCACAAATCCTTTTTTCTGAATGGCGCGGATCCCATTAACATTCCAGGAGAGTAATCTTATTTTTTTCAAACTTTTGCCTCAATTAATAATTAAAAATAAATTGAATTATCAATCCCCAGCTTACAGCACAAAACAAAGTTAAAATAAGAATTTTAAATGAAGTATTTAATTCACCGTCCTTAAACAAAACTATTGGTCCAAACCCGGCACCGGAACTTAGCCCTGCAATTGTTGCCCCGAGTGATAATCCTGTGTGAAGAAAAGCCTCTGCAATTGCAATCGATGCGGCACAATTTGGTATCAAACCAAATAATGCTGTTGCTGCTATTTCTACAATGGGATTAACATTTAATGATTCAATTAATTCTGCTGAGTGAGTAAAAAAGAATAATAAAGAAATGGCAATAGTTATAACGAAAACCCAAAAGTAAATTCTAAAAGTTCTCTTTAAGCTATGGATAATAATTTCCATGTAACGCGTTCTGTGAAGTTCAACATCTATTTCTACAGCATGAGAAGATTTTACTTGCGGAGCTTTGCCTTCATAAAACTTTTTTGATATTAGTAGATCTATTAAGTATCCTGAAGAAACTCCTATTAACAACTTTAATCCAAGAATATAAACTATGTAAATCGCCTGTTCGCCATTTGCAATCAAAACCGGTAACGCTTCATCAGAGGTTGCAAGATATGTTGCAATCAATGTTCCGATTGAAACTTTGCGTGTTAAAAAAAGTGATGTTACAAAAACCGACATTCCGCATTCCGGAATTAATCCAAGCAAAGTACCGGCTAGTGGGCCCATCGGACCGGAAATTTTAAGCGAAGAAATTAAATCAATCTGCTTTGTATGAGAAAAATATTCTAATGCAAAATAAAGTAAGAACAGAATGGGAATCATTAAATAAGTATCTGTAAAAGAACCTATAATAACCTGCAGAATATTTGTGTAACTGTGTGAGTGCATTAAAAGTGATTAATTAAATGAATGTGCAAAGATATGAAATTCACTTAACAATCAGATAAAACTGTTTACTTCCTTTAAAGTAATTATGGATTGTTTTAAAAGTAAGAACACATTGTTTTTTCAATATTTATTTATAGACTTTAATATCAGAAATTAGAGTGTTAACTCTATCCCTGCTGAAATAAATCTTTGCAAGCCAACTTTAATGCCCTGAGGTCTGCGGCTTGCAATATATCTTTCATCAAAAAGATTTTTGACCGAGAAATAAATGCTGCTATTAATATCGGAAATAAAATAACTGGCTGTTAAATCCATTGTGATAAATGACGGCATCTCACCTGTTTCACCGCTAGGTGATGTTTCTATGGTATTTAATTCATCCGTGAACTGCTCTCCGACATAAGTTGCCGAAAGATCAAAACCCAATCCAAATTGAGTGTCTAGTTCAAGCGCCCCGGTAAATGTAAAGTCCGGTGCATAAGGCAGCTCGTTGCCATTAATATTAACTGTCTGATTACTAATTGTAATGAATCTATCACCACTGTAAGTTGAGTTTACATAGGTTGAGTATGCAGATAAGGATAATTGATAATTTGTTCTGAAGATTTTATGAAGTTCAAAACTCACACCTCCTTCAACACCAAGATGCATAGTCTCACCACCGTTAACCAGACCTGTCCCTGTTCCACCCGAAGATACAGATACGGGAATAATCTGATTTGAAAAATCCATCAAAAAACCGGTTAGTTCGAAATTTAAAAATGATGTTAAATTAGCTCTTACCCCTAGTTCATAATTCCAGCTTAGCTCGGCATCCAGATTTAAAGCTTGTCCATCATTTGTAATTGCATCTTTAATTCTTGGTGGAGCATATCCTCTGTGTACTCCTGCAAAAACTGAATAGCTATCTTCAAAATTGTAATTGATACCAAATCCTGGAACCAGAGTAAATATATTATCATTATTAGTAATACTTGTATCGCTATAATTTATTCTGAAAATATCTCGCTCATAAATGAAATTTTCTAATCTAAGACCAGGTATAATTGTAAGATCACGACTCAAAAAAAATCTATTCTGAGCAAACAGGCTTTGTGCATAACCGGTTCTTATTTCATCTTCTCTTAAATTACCGGATTTAGCATCAGCTGATTGACCATCAATTCTTTGCTCAAATGCTCTTTCGTAATGAAATCTTATTCCTCCGTCAAGTTCATTTCGAATATTTCCAATACTATAACTGTAATGAACTCTTGGCTCGATACCAGCCACTTCAAACTGACGATCTCTGTTTGCAGTACTGTTTCTCATATAAATAGCTCCACGGGTAACCGAAGTATCGCCCCAGACCACACCTGTTCCATTTGAAATTGATGTTCTGCTGAAATCCTGACGAAGCCAGTTTCTTGTTGTTGTGTAGCCGTAGACTGTTGTTCTGAGAAAAGCATTGTCGGAAAAGAAATAATCATGAGTTAGGTTTGCAGAATATCTTCTTATATCCAGTTCGTCATTGGGAGCAATGATCGTGAAGTATTCTTCATTGTTATACATATTTTGTGTTAATCCAACATAAGTTGAATTTGAATTTTCATCATAGTATGCAAGCTTGATACCTATTCTCGATTTTTCACTAATCTGAAATCCTATTTTTGCAGTAAGATCATTTATATCAAATCTTGTAATTCCAAGTTTGTCAGCTTGTTTGTGAAGTATCCCCAGTTGAAATCCAACATTGTCAACAGTAGTTCCGTAACCAGCCTGCCCAGTAAAATAATTACCGTCACCACCTCTCAAAGAGAGAGCAAAAGTAGGATCAAGTGGCGGATCATTTGTTATGTAATTAATAACACCACCAACAGTTTGCGGACCATAAAGAATTGAACCACTGCCTTTTAAAACTTCTATGCTTTTCATTCTGTCAATTGCTGGCGTGTAATACATTTCAGGTTCGCCATAAGGTGCCAGTGCGATTGGTACTCCATCTTCCATCATTAAAACATTTCTACTTCTGTCCGGATCGAGTCCTCGCATTCCAATGTTTGCTCTCAAACCTGCACCTTCCTCATCAACTACATTTATTCCGGTTACCTTTTTGAACATTTCATTACCGGTAATTGGCTTGCTGTTTTTGATTGATGTTGCTGTAATTATGTTAGCTGAACCTGGAATGCGATTCAGTAATGAAGGTTTTCTGCCGATTATATCAACCTGAGGATGTGTATAAGTTTTTACGACTGTTGTCGTATCAAAATCTGAGAAATTGAGATAATCAACTTGTTTCAATTGCGCAAGGGAAGTCTCTGTGAAGGATGTAATAAAGAAAAGTATAATTGTAAAATAATAGAAGTATTTCATTTGATCCTTATAATTTTATAAAAAACTTATCTAAACTTAGTCTAAATAAGAATTGAGATCAAGTGAAATTTGAATAATTTTTAAAAATATTAGAGTTAAACTAACTAAAAATAATTCTCCAAATCTGTGTTACAAAAAAGGTAATGGTAAAACCCATTGCAATGGGAAGTAGTGTTGAGATGACAGTCCACTTTACACTTTTGGTTTCTCTGTAGATTGTGTAGATAGTGGTTGAGCAAGGATTATGAAGTAAACTAAATAGCATCAAATTTATTCCAGTTAATAATGTCCATCCGCCGGCATGAAGAATAGCAGCGGTATCGGTTACGGAATCAAGTTCAAACATCACTCCGCTATTTCCGCCAACACCAGCTAAACCAAGATTTGCAACAGTTAGCATCAGTATTGTGGGAATGACTATTTCATTTGCAGGAATCGCAATTATATACGCCAGCAAAATCACTCCATTTAATCCAATGATAAAAGCAAGTGGATTGCTCCAATTAATAAAATGGTTAGCTAATGAAACTCCATCAATTGTGATATTGGAAACTAACCAAATCACCATTCCAGCAGGAATTGCAAAAACAATTGCGCGCCATAAAACAAAAATTGTTCTATCAATTAAAGAAGTGTAAAGTGTCTTAAATATTCTTGGAGGACGGTAAGGAGGCAGCTCCAAACTAAAAGCAGAAGCTTCACCTTTTAATAATGTTCTTGATAAACCCCATGAAACAATTAAGCTGAAGGCAATACCTAAAACAGCAATAAAGACAACGGCTCCGGCTGAGGCAATTCCGGCAAGGTATGCGGGTGCTGCACCGCCGATAAAAATTGTTGCGATAAGAATTTGTGTTGGCCATCTGCCATTACACAAAGAAAAATTGTTTGTAATTATTGCAATTATTCTTTCACGCGGGGAATCAATAACTCTTGTTGCTACAACTCCCGCTGCGTTACAGCCAAATCCCATTGTCATTGTTAATGCTTGTTTTCCGTGCGCTCCAACTTTTTTGTAAAGCGGATCCATATTAAAAGCTACGCGAGGCAAATAACCAAAATCTTCCAGCAAAGTATAAATAGGAAAAAATATTGCCATCGGCGGAAGCATAACGCTTATGACCCAAGCCATTGCAAGATAAGCACCGTCAATCAAAACTCCGCTTAACCACCAAGGCATAAATAAATCTGTAAAGTTTTTAAGGATTGGATGTAATGTATCAACGAGCAAATTAGCAATTAAGCCCGAAGGAACATTTGCCCCTTCAATAGTTATCCAAAAGACGACAGCAAGGATTAAAAACATTATTGGAAAACCAAGATATCTGCTTGTTAATATTTTGTCTAAAGTTCTATCAAGACTAAATGCCGGTTTTTTATTAGGATATGATACAACCTTGCCAGCAATGGATGTAGCATTTTCATAAATGGATTCCATTAATGTATCATGCAAATTGTCTCCAACTTCCCAGCGTAAGTTGTTTGCGGCAGCTAAAATTGATTCTCGCTTTTTGTTATTTTTATTCATTTTCTTTGCTTTATCATTCCGCTCTTGGCCGGAATCTATTCTTAATTAATGTTGTATATTCCTGCCTTCGTGGGGAATGACGTTAATTTTTTATGCTTCGACTTCACTTAAGATGACTTCTTTTTTCAAATTTCCTAAATCGCCGCTGCGAATTGCATCAATAATGGTTTGATCGCCTTCCAGCAAACGCAATGCAACCCAGCGCAGATTTGGCAGTCCGGGATATTCTAACTCAATTTCTTTACTAAGTTTTTCAATTGCTGAATTTAATTCTGATGAATTGCTTTTAATTCTATATGGTTTGCAAATGTACTTTCCTGATGCAACCTCATTAATCGCATTTAGTAATTCATTCATACCTTCTCCCTGCCTTGCAGAAGTTGGAACAACAGGAATTCCCAATTCTTTTGCTAAAGTTCTATCATCAACAATAATTCCATTTCTTTTTGCTTCATCCATAAGATTAAGACACATTACAGCACGATCTGTGATTTCTAAAATCTGTAGTACAAGATTTAAATTTCTTTCAATTCGAGTTCCATCAACAACAATAACGGTTACATCCGGCTGCCCAAATAGAATAAAATCACGTGCAACTTCTTCATCCGTGCTTGTAGATAAAAGCGAATACGTTCCTGGTAAATCAACAAGCTTAAATTTTTTCTCGCTGTATTCAAATCCACCTTCAGCACGCGTAACAGTTTTGCCGGGCCAATTGCCTGTGTGTTGCCTTAATCCAGTTAGATAATTAAACACAGTACTTTTACCAGTGTTTGGATTTCCAGCAAGAGCAACAACAAAATCAAAACTGCTCATATCAATACCGAGCTTTTTAAGATTGCCCATATTGTGAACAGGACAACTTGCACAGTTATTTAAATCGGGATTTATCATACATTATTTCTCATCATTAGATAAATAAATTTTCTCTGTTTGCTTTTTACGAAGCGCAACCGTTGTTCCACGCACTCGGTAAGCCACCGGATCACCTGTTAAACTTTCTAGCTCAGCTTCTATTTTTGTTCCGGGAACAATTCCTAAATCCATTAATCTTCTTCTTTGCTGACCGCGTAATGCTTTTGCTATTCCAAGTATTGTTCCCTCTTCACCAATTTTAAGAGATGAAAGAGTTTTAAACTTTCCCTCAATCTGTTTTTCAAGTTTTACAACTCCAACAGTTATATTTTCTGCTATCAACGGAGACAGCACACATTCCTCACCATTAGCTACAAACTTCAAACGTTTATCAGAAACTTCCATCATTCTTATTTGCATGCCGGGATATAATCCTTCCGCAAGAATCTGACTATAAATTGCGTGTGGTTCATCTTCTACATGAATAATATTTGCAAATTCTCCAACTTTCATTTCGCTTAAAGCTTTTCCTTTTTTCAAAGGAAGATCACCCGAAGCCGATGGAATAGGATCACCGTGTGGATCAAAAACAGGATTACCAATCTGTGCAGCTAATTGATCTGCTTGTGCAAGTGTTAATGTGTGTTCTATTTCTTCCGCTTTTTGATGCCATTCATTTTCTGTTACACTGGTTTCATCGGCAAGATATTTTTCCCACAAACGATGCACCCTTATTACTCTAAGCGCATAAGATCTTCCATCAGATGTTAAATTCAATTCATCTTTTTTTGCAGAAACAAGTCCCATCGATTCAAGTCTTGAAATAATATCGGTAGCCTCATCCGCTGATATGGAAAGATTACCTGCAATTCCATTTAAAGAGCAAGTTGAATTATTGTATTCGCAGTTGTACAAATACTTAAGTGCATCTTCTATCAAAACTTTTTTGTTAGCATAATTGGATTTTTTCCAAACAGCAATAATTCCTTTGTTGGGATAAAACACTAAAATAAAAATTAAAACGCTTATCGTCCCTGCTATCAATAGCATTAATGGTTCATTCATTTTATAACCTACTTAATCTTTTCAACAAATATATTCGATGCAATTTTATTGCTAATATTTACTTCTTTTTTATCAATCATCATTAGAACTGATCCATCATATTCAAGTTTATCTGTTATAAAAATTTCTTTACCAAGAGATATCCCAATCTTTGTTACATAAGATAGAAGATTTTTTACATCATCATTAACACGAATTACTTTTGCAATATCATTCTCATCAAGTTCCGTTATCGCAACTACAGATTTTGATTTTTTTATTTTTCCATTTTTATCGGGAATAGGAAAACCGTGCGGATCAACTTCTGGATATTCTAAAAATTCTTCTAAAAGATTTATCAGTTCATCCGAAGATGAGTGTTCTAATTTTTCCGCTTCTTCATGAACTTTATCCCACGGCATTCCAAGTGATTGATGAAGAAACACCTCCCAAATTCTATGTCGTCTTAACATATTTTTTGCATAAGATTCACCTTCGCTGGTAAGTTTTATGCTTTTGTATTTTTGATAATTTACAAAACCATCGCGCGAAAGTTTACGCAGCATATCAGTAACCGCAGCATTAGAAATCTCTAATTTTACGGCTAAGAGATTTGGTTTGATTTCACCGGCATCATCAAGATTCCGGTAAATTGTTGTAAGATAATCTTCTTGAGAAATATTTATCATTTTAAGTAATGCTAATTATAAATTTAAGTGTGCTTAAACTTATAAAACAATAAAATAAAAGGCAAAGGTTAAAACTTTGCCTGTACATTAAATCACACTAATTCTTTTTTATGTAGGATTCTAAAGCGTCCAGAGAATCTAAATATTTAACATTCTTGTATTTCTTAAGCACCTTATCAGAATTCTCAGCTAATGCCTGCCCGCCAACAACAATTTTCTTTGTTGGAAAAAATTTTGTTAAATGATCGACCACTTCTAAAAATCTTCCAAGATTTAAATATAAACTCCAGGAAAGTGCTATTATTTCGGGGTCAATAGTTTTAACAAATTTTACAATCTCTTTATTAGGCACGGATGCGCCGAGATAATAAGTTTTCCATCCTTGCATTTCAAAAACATTGGAAACCATTTTAGCGCCTAGCTCATGAAACTCTTTATCTATACAAGTAACAACAGCTTTCTTTTGAGGTTGCGATTTACCCATTGGAGCAAAACGACTAATGAGAGATTCAACAATCTGAGTTGCCATATGTTCCTCGGGTATAGACATCTTATTATGATCCCAAAGTTTCCCGATTCTGTAAAGTGATTTTTGAAAAAGATCTACATAGATATCCTTTAGTTCAGCACCTTCATCAATTAGAGATTGAACTAAAAAAGTGCACTTTTCTCTGTCTCCTTCAACAAGAGCGTTGTAGAAACCAAGAAAGTGAGATTGTTTTATTTCTTTCATAATATTTCCAATAAACTAAGTGTAAACTAATAATTCATTTCCGTAGAAAAAAGTTCCTAAATCTAAATTTTTACAAACAAATATTCATTTCAATCAAACTTAAGAACTGAACCCTTTATTATGATTCGATACCCTTTCTAGCCATAACACCTTCCTGATAATAATGTTTAATAACCTTCATTTCAGTTACAAGATCGGCGGCTTCGAGAATTTTATCGGGACAATATCTTCCCGTCAAAATCAGTTCAACATTTTCAGGTTTCATTTTCATAAACGTCATTACTTCTTCGTCGTTAAACAAACCAAAATGAATTGAAACCAAAATTTCATCAAGAATAATTAAATCATACTTACCGCTCAGCATTTTTGCTTTTGCCGTTTCAAGTCCTCGTCTTGCTTTATCCATCTCAACTTTATTTGGCATTTCTTTACGATAAACAAAATCATCTCCGGCAAATTGTTCGATAGTAATCCATTCACTTAACAGTTCTAAACTTTTTAATTCGTTGTAAGGATATTCTTTCATGAACTGTGCAATGTATGTTTTAAGCCCATAGCCGGCAGCTCTTACAGCTTGTCCGATTGCAGCAGTAGATTTACCTTTTCCGTTGCCAGTATAAATCTGTATAAAACCTTTTTCTAATTTGTTCATTTAATTTTTAGGAGAGTTTGGATGATTAAAAATTCTTTCAACTTGATTAAAATGCCTTCTATCGTGTAAACGAATTATTTCAAGAACATCACAAAAATTTTCTTTGATCATCTTTGCCGCCGGAGAAGACATTACATATTTATTTAAATCTAAATCCTTAGCTGAACTTATTAGGTTTACTAAATTAGTTTGAACTTCATAGAAATGATCAAAAACATTTTTAGTGTACAAACTCATCGAAGGCATAAAAACAGGGAATGTTTTCGCTTTCTTAATATTTAAAGGATCTACACCTTTAATTATGAATTTACTCAGCCATTTATGTTTAACTTTTGTTTTAGAATAATCAGTTTTTATTTGTTTTTCATCAAATTGCTTTTCAAATTCTCTTAAGTATTGTCTATTTGTTACAATAAGATGATCAACACATTCGGCAATACTCCAACAACCAGCAGCTGGTCTCCAATTGATCTGATCTTCAGAAAGAGATTTGAATTTACTGAAGTCTTTTAGAACTGATTCAGTATCAGTAATAAATTTATCTTTTAATTGTTGAATGGTTTGCATAATAATCTTTTAATTGTTAATCAAATATTAGCAAGAGTAAATGTTTTTCCAATATCATCCAATCCTAGTTTAATATTGTATTTACCGACAGAATTATTTAGCCACGTTAATGGTTCATCAATTGGTTCGCTCCCCTGTTTAAATGTTTTTGTGTGTATTGGAATAAAATATTTTGCACCAATATGTTCATCAGCCATTATCAATGCTTCTTCGGGATTGCAATGATTTTTTCTCCAAGGCACATATGCACCAATCGGGACAATGGCAATTTCTATGTTTTCATCTTTTAACGACTTGAATAAATCATGATATGCTGTATCTCCTCCAAACAAGATTTTTTTGCCATTCTTTTCTATAAGCACTGCATTAAAACTTCGTCCATCAATCATATAACCTTTGGAGCGATCCTTTTCCCAAGGATAGCGCCAGCCAAAATGTTTTACTTCAAGGGCTTTGAATTTTATATTTTGTAATTCAGTTTCTTCATTCCAATCTATTTCCTGCAATGATTTCCATTCAAGTTCAGCAATTACATCGGCGGTATTGTATGCAGTTATACAATCAATTTGGTCGGGATATTTATCAACAATTGTAGAAAGAGTTTCATAATCCATATGATCCATATGAGCGTGAGAAAGTAAAATAATATCAGGCTTAGGAATTTCATCCACAGTCAATGCAGGATGAGTAAATCTGCTTGGACCGAATGTCATTCCAAATATGCTAACGCCAACTCTTTCAAATAAAACAGGATCGGTTAGAATTGTTGTTCCATAAAAATTTATTAATACTGTTGCGTGTCCAATCCAGGCAATATTAATTTCATCATCTTTCCAATTGGTGGGATCAGGCTTAAAGTTTGGACTTGTTGGCGGCTGTTTTGCTTGTAACTTTTCACTTACAAATAAAAATCCAGCAGATGCTAACGAAATATTTCTTATAAATTTCCTTCTGTTCAAATAATATCCTTTTAAGTAATAAACCAATAATTCTATCAAATAGTTCTATTAAAATAATACAAGAATTTTGTTTGAATAAAAACTATTTTTCCCGTACACAAATATTTTATTGAGGCAGATATGTTTGAAATAATACTTTTACTAGTAATAGCTGGAATAACAGGCGGAATAGGAAGATCTCTTGTAGGATTTAAAAGAGGTGGTTGTATTATCTCAATAGTTGTTGGATTTATTGGCGCTTATATCGGAACAATTTTAGCGCGCGAGTTTAATTTTCCGGATTTCTGGTCGTTTGAAATTCGTGGAATCAGTTATCCAATTGTGTGGTCAATTGTTGGTGCAGCAGTTTTTACTGCCATCTTAAGTTTGATTGTTCCTAAGAAAAGTCAATAATTAATTATTGTTCCCTAATCTTTTTAATTTCTTTTACTATTTCAGGTAAAATCTTTCCTGCTTCACCAAAAAATGATTCATCACAGATTGAAGATATTTCTGTTTCCGTTACATTTACTTCTACTATAAATGATCCAGCGCGTTTTGCAGCATGAACTAACCCTGCTGCAGGATAAACAACTGCTGAAGTACCAACAACAAAAAATATATCGCTGTTAACAGCAGCAAGTTCACCGCCTTCAAATTGATCTTCAGGAAGATATTCACCAAACCAAACAACATCAGGGCGAATCAATCCGCCGCATTTACATTTTGGAACTCCGTTAGAGAAATCTAACTCTTCGTTATAAAAAGTGTGACAGTTAACGCAATAATTTCTTTCAATGTTTCCGTGCAATTCATAAATGTTTTTACTTCCTGCACGTCGATGAAGATTATCAATATTTTGTGTTACAACCGTAACTTCATCAAACAAACTTTGCATTTCTGCAATTGCAAGATGACCTGCATTTGGTTTTGCTTCGTGAATAATTTTTTTACGATGATTATACCACTCCCACACCATTTGTGGATTACGCATAAAGGCGTTAAAGTTTGCAAGTTCTTCGGGTTTAAGTTTGTTCCAGATTCCCCCTTCACCACGAAACGTGGGAATACCTGATTCTGCAGATATACCTGCACCAGTAAAGAAAACAATTTTTTTTGATTCGGAAAGTTTATGTGGAAATGTTTGATTGAAAGTCACGTCTATGCTTTCATTAAAATATGCCATAAAATTGAGACCGTCCCAAAAGTAATATTTACAGTGTTGTCATTCCCACGAAAGTGGGAATCCATTTCATTCTAACTGTTTTAGATTCCCGTTTTCATGGGAATGACACATAAATCTTGATTTATGGAACATCCTCTTATGGTAAGGTTAATTATTCGTTTTTAATTTCTTCATAAAGTTTTTTTGCGTCAGCTAAAACAATATCATCATCTTCATCAACTTTCGGAGCCTTTTCAATTTTTTTCAAAATTTCTTTTGCTTTATCATATTCATCTTCTTCAACATAAGCTTTAGAAAGTTCATACATAAACATTCTAAAATTTGGTTTCAGTTTATTTGCAGTTTCTAAAAATCTAACCGCTTCTTCTGTATCGCCCCAACCAAGACCTAATGGCAGCCTAACGAAATAAGAATTTTCACAAACTTTCAAGTGTGTTCTTCCTAAAACATAATGAGCAAGTGCCTGCACATAATTGTCTCCATTTCCAATTTGAATTGCTTTTTCACAATCTTCTTTTACATCATTTACTGTCCCCGGAGCTGAGAAGACCCCTTGAAATAAAGCTATCCTTCCATTTGCAATTGCTCTGCGTACATAGGTTATAGATTGATTTGAACCTTTTTTTACTGATTTATCTGCATACTCAAATGCCTTTTGATAAGTTTTTTTCTGTTCCTCTTTTTGTGCATCAGATTTTTCCGGCATCTTTTCACCAAGATCAACATATGCTCTGCTTATTCGCCACAGAACATCCCAATTATCGGGGGAAAGTTTATCGGCTTTTAAATAAGCATCCAAAGCTTTTTGATTCTGAAATTCCTCTACAAATTGATCCCCTTGTTTTAAAAGTTCATCAACAGTTTGAGCAAATGATGCACTTAGACCAAAAACAGCAAGTATCAGGATTGATGAGAGTTGTAGAAATTTTTTCATTTGTGTTCCTTATGATTTTCTTGATTTAATCGAACAATGTTTTTTTGTTTTCATCAGATTTATTTATTAATCCGTGTGAATGGATATCGGTTCCAGCGAGTGAAATAAACTTTGTCCAGTTTGATCCGGGTTTAATTTCATTTGCAATAACATTTTTATAGGCATTTACTTTTGCGCTTAATTCATCTGCCTGATACAGAGTAATTGCTTCTAAAGTTTTTGGTACAACCGGTGATGCATATTCTAACTTTCCCTGGTGACTAAGAATTAAATGTAAAAGATTATTCTTCAGGTTTTCTGGAAAGTCGGGTATTTTATTTATTTCATTATTAACAATCATCGCAGCAATAACTATATGACCAAGCAATTTTCCTTTGTCTGTATATTCAAAAACCGGTTCAAAACTTAACTCTTCAATCTTGCCAAAATCATGTAGCATTGCGCCGCAAACTAAAAGATCACGATTAATTTGTGGATGAATGTCGCACATCAAATCACAAATTCTAATAATCTCTAAAGTGTGTTCAATTAATCCGCTTATGTAACCGTGATGCCACATTTTTCCTGCAGGTACGGAAGTATATTTCGCAAATCTTTCCTCAGTAAAAATATTTTTCATGATATTTTTCAAATCAGAATCAGAAATCTTTTCCATCCGGGATGTGAATTCTTTTTTCATCACATTTAGATCACGCAAAGATTTTGGAAGAAAATCTTTTGGAGACACATCATCACTTTGTTTTGTTAAGCGTATAGTTTCAATTTTAATTTGCGGACTGCCCTGATACTCATCCATTAATCCGGTTATCTTAACAACATCTCCAACAGCTAATGAATTTTTTATTGATTTGAACCCGGTTGCATCTTCCCAAAGATTTGCTGTGGAGGAAATTGACTTATCACCGAACTCTAATGAAATGAATTCCTTGCCGGTTTTGGTTAATCTTATTTCACATTTTTTTACAAGAAGAAAATGATCTACAGAATCACCTTTTGATAAGCTGTTTAGCTCTGACTGATTAAGCATTTCTGATCTGCCTAAATAATTGAGACAAATTATTGTTTTTAGTTTTTAACGTCGCTTCTTCCTATTGAATAATAACTAAACTTTAATTCGTTAAGCTTATCAAGATCATAAAGATTTCTACCGTCAAATATAACAGGAGCTTTTAATGATTTCTTTATTATATCAAAATCCGGGTTACGGAATTCCTTCCACTCGGTTACAACAATAAGTGCATCAGCATCTTTTAATGTTTCCTCAGAAGTCTCTGCGTATTGGATAGTATCACCAAGTACTACTTTTGAAGTTTGATTTGCCTCCGGATCGTAAGCTTTAATTGTTGCACCGGCATCAAGAAGTAGTTTTATAAGATAATGAGCCGGTGCTTCTCGCACATCATCTGTGTTTGGTTTAAATGCTAATCCCCAAAGAGCAAAATGTTTTCCTTTAAGATCACCCTTGTAATGAGATGAAATCTTTTTGAAGAAATGTGTTACCTGATCTTTATTTACATCAATAACTGATTTTAGAATTTTAAAATCATATTTATTTTCATTTGCTGTATTAACAAGTGCGTGAACATCTTTAGGAAAACAAGATCCGCCATAGCCTATACCAGGAAACAAATATCTTTTACCAATTCTTGAATCAGACCCAATTCCTAATCTTACATTATCAACCTGGGCACCCGTTAATTCACAAAGTCTCGCTATTTCATTCATAAAAGAAATTTTCATCGCTATAAATGAATTGGCGGCGTACTTCGTCATCTCAGCAGATTTTTCATCCATAAAGTAAACCGGATTTCCGGTACGAACAAATGGTTCATAAAGTTGTTCCATTACTTTTTTTGATTTTTCATCTTTTGTTCCAACAATTACTCGTTCAGGCTTCATAAAATCTTCAACAGCAATTCCTTCGCGCAAAAATTCAGGATTAGAACAAACATCAAAATCAAAATTTGGTGCATGCTTTTTTATCGCTGCACGCACTCTATCACTTGTTCCAACTGGAACAGTACTTTTATCCACAATCACTTTAAAGCCAATATCTGGTTCATCTCTGAACATCTGACCAAGATCATCAGCAACTTTTAAAACATATTTAAGATCGGCAGCACCATCACCGCCTTGCGGTGTCGGCAAACAAAGAAATATAACTTCAGCTTTGCGAACTGCCTCGTGTAAATCTGTAGTAAATGCTAATCTTTTCTTAACGATGTTTCTTAAAAACAATACTTCAAGCCCTGGTTCATAAATTGGAATTTGTCCGCTTTTCATCGTTTCAATTTTTTTCTCATCAACATCAACACAGATAACATTGTTTCCGGTTTCTGCAAGGCAAGTTCCTGATACAAGACCGACATACCCTGTTCCGATTACTGCAAGATTCAAAAGTTGCTCCGATAATAATTATTTTACATTAGAAAAATAACGAAAGTCTTTTTCAAATTGAATTAAGTAAAACCTATTTGATTAATTAAGAGCCAAAGATACTTCCCTGGTGAATTGCTTTATATTAACGGGTTTAGAAAGTACCGATTTGATTCCGATTTCCTGATAAGTTTTTAACAGCGCTTCATCTGCCGAGTCTATCAGTGCAATTATTGGTGCGTAATATTTTTTATCACCGCGTAAAATAGATTTTACAAATTGTATTCCGTTCATAAGGGGTAAATCATGTGACGATATTATCAATGAAGGATGTTGTTTTAATACTACATTTATAGCTTCAAATCCATTATCTGTTCCAACAAATTTAAACTCAGGAAAATTCTCTCGAATAATTTTTTCTAATTGTATAAAATCATTTTGATTATGCTCAACTAATAATATCGTATTTTCTGAACTAGGTACGGTTAGATGGAATTCGCTGCCAACTTTTTCCTTAGAGTAAAACCAAATTTGTCCTTTATGTCTTTCTACAATTTCTTTCACTAAAGATAATCCAAGTCCTGTGCCTTTTTCACCACGTGTGCCTCTTGTGCTAAACATCTTTTCAAACTTAAAAATTCTTGGTTGATAGTTATCCGGTATTCCAACTCCTTCATCACTTATTACAAATTCTACAAGTTCATTATTAAATCTCTCGGCAGTAATTCGTATTGTTTTTCCATCTTCCGAAAACTTAATTGCATTACTTACAAGATTTGTTATAACCTGCAGCATTAATCTTTCATCAGCTTCAATAAAAATTGAATCGGGGACATTAACTTTAATATCAATATTCTTTCTCATTGCAACACCGGTAAGTGCAGAGATACAATTAAATATTAATCCCTGTGCCTGCACACGATGCGGTTCCATATGCATTCTGCCTGTTTGCAGATTTGACCAATCGAGAAGATAGTTTACAAGCTGTAATTGATTTGTTGAGGAATCATTTATATAATTTAAATATTCTGTACGCTCTGCTTCTGATAATGAAGTTTCACTAAGTAGAATTTCTGTAAATCCAAGTATGCTGGAAAACGGAGCCCTTAAATCGTGAGAGAGTATCGATAAAAAATTATCCCGTGCTGTAATTTCACTTGAGAGATTATTTATTATCTCGCCATAATCGCTCTCACTTTTTTTAAAGTTCGTTACATCTAAAACTAAGCCCTTCAGGATTTTCTTGTTTCCAACAGTTTCCATTTTTAACTGTTCTTTTAACCAGATAATTTTACCATCCTTATGGTTATAGCGGTAAAGTAACTCAAGGTTTGAAATTTTGCCGTTTTCAATTTTATGTAACTTCTTTTTTACATCAGGCAAATCTTCTTCATAAACCATTTCTCTGCCAAGTGAAGGAAGTTTAATAAGCTCTGCTGTAGTGTAACCAGTTACTTTTTTTACATTTTGGGAGTAAAAAATCTCTAATTTGTCACCATCGGTTTTTAATAGGTAATGGAATTGATCCTCAAATGATGAGGCAATCTCGCATTGTACAGAATTCTGTAATTCCGTAATTAATTTCTTAGCTGTGATGCCGTATAGAAATGCATCTTTATTTTTCTTGTTACTAAGTTGAGGAGTTAAATTATTATTTTTTCGTGGCATACTTATATTTTAAATCATTCAATGAAAAATATACCGATTTACTCTTTCGAATAAAACGTTATAAGTTGGGCAAAAAGGAACTTTATCACTATAAAATTGTTATTACTTATTCATAATTAAAAATAAAACACAAAAGACATGCAAAAAATATTATTCACATCCTTGATCCTTCTTTTATCAAATTCTTTATTCGCACAAGATTTAACCGGTGATGTTTACGGTAAAGTTTATGATGCAATTACAAATCAGCCGATTCCGTTTGCGAATGTAATAGTTATTGGAACAAATAATGGCGCAGCAACAGATGAAGAGGGATATTTTAAAATAACCGGTCTTCCTGTAAACACTTATCAGGTTCGTGCTTCTGTTGTAGGATTTAATTCACAAACCAAAACTGATGTTGTGATTCAGACTAGTAAGCCTGCTGAAATTTATTTTGAACTTGTTCCGCAAACAATTGAAATTGAAGGTGTTACTGTAACAAGTGACTACTTCCGAAAAGATCCACTAGAAGTTAACAGCATTAGAAGTTTTAGTTATGAAGAAATTAGAAGAAGTCCCGGTGGGTTTGAAGATGTTATTCGAGCGCTTTCAGTTTTGCCAGGTGTTGCTCAGGCTGATGGTGGCAGAAATGACTTAATTATTCGTGGCGGCGCGCCTTCCGAAAATCTTTATCTTATCGATGGCATTGAAGTACCCAACATCAATCACTTTGGTACTCAGGGTGCAACAGGCGGACCATTAAGTTATGTTAACTTAGATTTTGTTCGCGAAACATCTTTCTCTACTGGTGGATTTTCTGCATTATATGGTGATAAACTCTCATCCGTACTTGATATTAATCTGAGAGATGGAAGAGAAGATAGATTTGGCGGTAAGGCTACAATCTCAGCTTCTCAATTTGGATTAAACTTAGAAGGACCAATTACTGAAAAATCTAATTTTATTTTTTCCGCTAGAAGAAGTTATCTGGATTTCATTTTTAAAGCTGCTGATTTTTCATTTGTCCCTGAATACTACGATGTTTTATTAAAAGCAGATTTCAATCCGCAGTCTCAAGATGCGTTCAGTTTTTTGTTTATAAGTGCATTTGATAACGTTAATTTTTTCGAGGATACCGAAGAGCAGCGTCAGGATAATTCAAGAATTCTTGGAACTGATCAAGTTCAATATGTTGCTGGAATTACATACAGACGCTTATTCACAGATGGATTTTTAAATATTGCGTTAAGCCGCAACTATGTTGATTATGACAGCAGACAGCAGGATTCTCTTTTAAATCCAATCTTTACTAACAAATCTAAAGAAGAAGAAAATACATTACGTGCTGATTTAGTCTATAAACTATCAAGAACTTCAGAAATAAATTTTGGCGGTACTGCAAAACTTATTGAGGCTGACTATGATATTTTTTTTCCTACTTTCGTTACCACGTTTGGCGATACGTTACCTTTAACCTCATTAACAACTGAGAATAACTATACTAAGTTTGCAATTTATGCCAACTACAATTCTCTTTTTTTTGATAGGCTAACTATAAACCTTGGAGTGCGTTCAGAAATATTTACTGCACTAAACAACAAAGTTTATTTCAGTCCAAGACTTTCTCTTTCTTATGCGCTAACAAATTTAACAAATATAAATTTGAGTACAGGAATCTATCATCAATCGCCCTCGTACATTTGGTTAGAAGCTTTTGAAAGCAACCGTGATTTAAAGATGATACAGGTTAATCAGTTTGTTTTGGGATTTGATCAAAGAATTTCTGCGGATGCTTTATTAAAGGTAGAGGCTTTTTATAAAGATTATGACAGCTATCCAACAAGTACTGTTAGACCTTATCTTGTTCTTGCAAATACAGGCGCAGGATTTTCCGGAAGCGATGATAATTTTTCTTCTTTTGGTTTGGAACCTTTGGTTGATGCTGGTTTTGGAAAAGCACGCGGAATTGAATTATCCATTCAGAAAAAATTATCAGACATTCCTTACTATGGAATCTTTAGTTTCACTTATAGCCAGGCAGATTATACTTCTTTAGATGGAATTGAAAGACCTGGTAGCTACGATCAAAATTGGCTGCTTAGTATATCCGGCGGATATAAATTTAATGAGTTCTGGGAATTCAGTTCTAAATTCAGATTTGCAAGCGGCAAGCCTTACACGCCGTATAATTCCGATGGAACACAGAACGTTGCAGACTACAATACACACAGATTAAAATCTACACACAGTTTAGATGTTCGAGTTGATAAACGCTGGTACTTTGCGAGATGGACATTGATTACTTACGTTGATATTCAAAACATTTATAATCAAAACAACCAAAGTGGTGTAAGATGGGAT
>JBBQSH010000057.1:0-19157 GCA_038214015.1 Ignavibacteriales bacterium
AAAAGTATCTCAGGTTTTAATTTCTAACATTAAAAGTTTTAGAAATTTAGCAATGTTTTTAAGTGATCAGTATCCTAAGTTAACTTTAAAACAAGTTGCTTCTGAAGTTGGAATGCCTGAGAAATCATTTGCAGATATTAAAAGAGGCAAATTACCTCAAGTAAAATTGCAGCGTATTCTAAAATCTTATGTTGAGAAAAATTTTGGATTCACTTATAACCAGTTAAGTGCTGAGTCAACCAGAATTGAAGCTAAACGATTAAAAGTCAATTCATCAACAAAACATACTACAAGAAAAGTAATTTATCCCGGCACGTTTGATCCTGTAACATATGGACATCTTGATATTATTACCCGTGCAGTTGATTTATTTGATGAAGTGGTTGTTACTGTTGCAGTCAATCCAACTAAGAAACCGTTGTTTACCACTGAAGAAAGAGTAAAATTATTAAAAGAGTCACTTAAGGACCATCCTAAAGTAAAAGTAGATTCTTTTGACGGACTTATTGTTGAACATGCAAAACACGTTGGGGCAACAGGAATTATAAGAGGCTTGCGCCAAATAAGTGATTTTGAATTTGAATTCCAGATGGCACTTATGAACAGAAAACTTTCCGGCGACATAACAACAATATTTTTGATGCCGCACGAAAGATATACTTATCTAAACTCAACTGTTATTAGAAATCTGGCTTCACTTCACGCGGATGTTAGCAGTTTTGTTCCTCCAAATGTACACGAAGCTTTGAAGAAAAAGTTTTTAGAAATTAAATGAATTTGGGAAGTGAAAAATGGAACCCAATTTAGCAATATTCGAAAAGTACAAAATACGCCGCCATTACGATGAAGATAAAGAAGTATGGTACTTTTCCGTTATTGATATCATACAAGCCTTAACCGACCAACCAGATTTTCAAAGAGCCAGAAATTACTGGAAAGTACTTAAAAACAGGCTTTCCAAAGAAGGAAGTGAAACGGTTACAAAATGTAACCGGTTGAAAATGGAAGCTGAAGATGGGAAAATGAGATTAACCGATGTTGCTGATCCTGAAACTATTTTACGTTTAGTTCAATCAGTTCCTTCTCCAAAGGCTGAACCTATTAAATTATGGCTCGCTAAAGTTGGATATGAAAGAATCAAAGAGATTGCTGATCCCGAAATTTCACTAAATCGTGCAAGAGATTATTGGAAAAAATATGGCAGAAGTGAAAAATGGATTCAGCAAAGAATGCTTGGACAAGAGACAAGGAATAAGCTTACTGATTATTGGAGGAATCATGATATTAAAGAAGGTGATGAATTTGCAATACTAACTAATCTAATTCATCAAGAGTGGACTGGCATTAGTGTTAAAGATCATAAAAGTCTTAAAGGATTGAAGACACAAAATTTAAGAGATCATATGAACGAAGCTGAACTTATTTTTACAGCTTTAGCCGAACTTTCTACCAGACAAATTGCTGAAACTATAAAAGCAACCGGGTTAAATGAAAATAAAGATGCCAGTAGAAAAGGCGGTAAGATTGCCAAGAATGCAAGACTTGAACTTGAAAAGAAAACCGGTAAATCAGTTGTTACTTCACGTAATTTTTTACCACCAGAAAAAAAGAAAGTGAAATAAAAGTTTTAAAATTAAATATTAAGAAGTCACGAACCATTTCGTGACTTTTTTCATTTCAAAAGTATCATCTTCTTAGTTTCAACATAATCACCTGCTTGAATTCTGTAGAAGTACACACCACTCGTTAAATTACTTGCATCAAAATTCACAGTATAATTGCCTGTGGTTTTTTCTTCATTAACTAATGTTGCAATTTCATTTCCGAGAACATCAAATATCTTAAGTGAAACTTTTCCAGCAATTGGAATGCTGTATGCTATTGTTGTATTAGGGTTGAATGGATTTGGGTAATTCTGTATGAGTGAAAATGTATTTAGGTCATTGCCTTGATATACTGGTTCATCAACAGAAACAAAATTAGGATCCCGTTTTAACACTATCCCAGGGTACCCAAATACCCATCCAACTTCTTCATTTACAAAATCCATTGCAAAATTACTTAACCCTTTGGGATAATTTTCAGATTCCCAGGTTTCCCCTCCGTCGGTAGTCTTAAATACTCTACTATCATAAGCACTTACATATCCAATTTTTGAATTTATAAAATCAATATCACAACCAGAAAATATCATTGTGTTATAATCAAAAACTTTGAATGATTCCCAGGTATTTCCAGCATCGGTGGATCGGAGAACCTTATTGCTGTGGGTAACCCAAACGCTATCCCCACAGACTGCAATATTGCTCACACCAAATACAGTATCTTCAACAACATCCCAGGAAATACCTCCTGTAGTACTTCGTAATATCGTTTCTGGATATCCAATTGCCCATCCTAGTTTATCTCTAGAAAATTTTATTTTATCTATACTTGATATATTTGGAAAGCTTTCTATTAAACTCCAATCATCACCACTATTTAAGGAAGTAAATATTGCCCCGGTACCATTAAATGAACCAGCTATATAACCGACACCATTACTTAAAAATGTTATATCACTTAACCAGTTTCCATTTATGGATTTTTCAAACCAGTTAATTCCATTATCTCTGCTATAGACTACCATCCCGTGTTGTCCTACGGACCATATTTCATCATCTTTGGTTGTAATACCATTCAGATAAAGATTATCATCAGATGAATAATAGTTATTCCAAATCTTACCTCCATCAGTTGATCCTACAATGGTTTTATTTGATCCACACGCGAATACTGTGTTTGTATCTTTAGCACACCCATCCCAAAAGCAATCCAGAAAAAATTCCATTTATTTGTGGTGTGGCAGAAAGCCATCCATCAATTGAATAATCTATTGTATTATAATTTGCACTCCACGAATTAGTTCCAATAAATTCAAATCTAAGTGCAGCGAATTTGGTTGTATCCCAAGATACTCCTTGATCAGTAGTACTAAATATATTCCCGGCACAAACGAATCCTTTCGTTGGTGATTCAAAGAATACATCAGTTACAGTGTGTTCAAACGTCTTTGCACTCCAAGTTGTTCCCCCATCTGATGTCTGATAAAAAAGATTTATAGGATCACCAAACATACTAAGTCCTGTTCCAACTAAGTAAATATTATTTTGATCGTAAGCAAAAATTCTTATTGGATTAAAGTCGAATGAAGGAATGCCTTGATATGTCCAAGTATTTCCTACATCCGAGGTTTTGTATAATCTATTTTGAGAACCGGCAAAAGCTATATTCCCGTCCAAAAAAAACATCGAAAATGAATAACCGACGGAATTGTCTTCTGTCCAATTTATTCCCCCATCTGTAGTTTTTAGTAAATTAGTATATCCACCTGCAAATCCTCTTAATTCATCTATGAACCAAATAGTTGTTGCATATTTAGGTGAAAAACTGCTGACAAGACTCCAGTTCATCCCGCCATCAGCGGTTTTATACAAGGACATATCTTCATAGGATAAATACCATCCAATATCTTTATCTAAAAAGTATATTCTGATAATCAATCCATCGTTTGGGACTTGTAATTCTTCCCACTTTAATCCTCCATTAGCAGTCTTTAATACCATCCCACCATAACCACAGACGTACCCGTTCAGACTATCAAGAAATTGCATATCGTAAATAGGTTTACCTATTGGGGTTGGGTTTTGCCAATGCCATTGGGCATTTATTTGAAATGAAATTATTGCAAACAAAGCTAAAACTAAAACTGTCTTTTTCATAAGTACACTTTAATGAAAAATTATAAAATAAGTTCACTTCAAACGAACGAAATAAATTTGTCAAAATCAAATAATATTTACTAAAACTTACTTTGGAACATAAAAATAGGATAACATTTCATATTAAAGCCTCCCCTTTGGGGAGGTTTGGTGGGGCTTATTTTTTTTCGTTAGAACCTTAAAAATGTTGTTTCTCTTAAGCATCGCAAATAATTTAGAAGTGTTAATTTTTAATAATTATTATTCACACAATCAGAGGTTCTTATATGAGTCTCAGTCTTATTGCTAAATCGATTAAAGCCTCGCCCACTTTAAAGCTAAATGAAAAGTTTGCAATCTTAAAAGAAAAAGGTGATCCGGTAATTCATCTTGGCGGCGGTGAACCAAAAACCAAAGTACCAATGGATGCAATACTTGCAACTGTCGCACATGTAAACACCGGCGAAGTAAGATATGCACCTGCAGATGGTATTCCTGCGCTTAAGCAGGCCATCATAAGATACACAGATGAGTTTTATGAAAGAAAGGTAAGACCGGAACACGTTATTGCATCAGGTGGTGCCAAGCAGGCAATTATGGTTGCACTTCAGGCAATATTAAATCCGCAGGAAGAAGTTCTTTTCCCTGCTCCGTATTGGGTAAGTTATCCTGATATGGCAAGAATGATTGGTGCAATTCCTGTTGCCGCACTTCCTGAAGATGGAACATTTTATCCAAACATTAAAGATATTACAGACAGAGTTGGCTCTTACACAAAAGCAGTAATCATCAACAGCCCGAATAATCCAACAGGTGCAATGTACAGCGAGGATTTTATTGCAGAAGTTGTTGAGTTCTGTGAGAAGAAAGATATCTGGCTGATTATGGATGATATTTATCATCGCTTGTTGTTTGATGGAAAGAAACCTATCAACTGTTTTAAGTACACGAAAAAGAAAGATGAAAATTCTAAGCTGATTATTATCAACGGAGTTTCTAAACAGTATGCTATGACTGGTTTTAGAATCGGTTGGGCTGTTGGAAATAAAAAAGTTATTGAAGCAATGAGCAACATTCAGGGACATCAAACATCCGGTCCTTCTGTGCTATTACAAAAAGCCGCTGTCGCTGCAATAAACGGAATTCAATCCGGTGTTGAAAGCCTTCGCGCAACTTTAGAAAATAACAGAAACGTTATGATTGATTTGTTAAGATCATTTGAAGGTGTTAAAGTCTCTAAACCTGATGGAACATTTTATTGTCTTGCAGATTTTTCCGCTTATGAAAAAGATTCAAACAAACTTTCGGAATTCTTAATTGAAAAAGTACAGGTGCTTACTGTTCCGGGCAAAGAGTTTGGTTTAGATGGTCATTTAAGATTAAGCTATTGCGGATCAATAAAAGATGTTCAGGATGGAATTGAGAGAATGAAATGGGCTCTCGATCCGAATTCACCAAATGAACTTTACATTGGCGACAGAAAATTAGTGAGGGATTGGTCATGAAATATTTAGAATTCAATACTCCTGCAACAAAGCAGGCAATGGAACTTGCTTCTGATTTTAGATTAAAGAGCCAGGGCCTAACAGATCTTGATCGCGTGTTCTGGAATTTACCCGATGAAGCTTTGTATGAGGAAGCAATTTTCAGGAACGAAGCGAAACTATCAAAACAAGGTCCGCTTGTAGTAAACACGGGCAAACACACAGCACGAGCTGCCGCAGATAAATTTATTGTACAGGAACAAAGTACAAATGATAAAATCTGGTGGGGCGCTTATAATCGTCCGTTCAGTTCTGAAAAGTTTAACCAGTTAATGAACAGAGTTCAGGCTTTTTGCCAAGGCGAAGAATTATTTGTACAGGATTGTTATGTTGGTGCTGATCCTGATTATAAAATGCCGATTCGTATCATCACAGAAAAAGCCTGGCATAGTTTGTTTGCAAGAAATATGTTCATAACAACAGAAGACAGAGATGAACTTAAAAAGTTTGTCCCAGATTTTACAGTTATCTGTTTACCAAGTTTTAAAACTGAACCTGCAATTGATGGAACAAGAACTGACACAGGAATCATTTTAAACTTTGCACAACGTACTGCAATAATTGCCAACTCACTTTACGGCGGAGAAATAAAAAAATCTGTGTTCACACTTCTTAACTTCCTACTAACATTTGAAGATGTCCTTCCAATGCACTGCTCTGCAAATGTTGGTAAAGATAAAGATGTTGCTTTATTTTTTGGATTAAGCGGTACGGGAAAAACGACTCTCTCTGCTGATCCAAAAAGAAATCTTATTGGCGATGATGAACATGGCTGGAGTAATGAAGGCGTGTTTAATTTTGAAGGCGGATGTTATGCAAAAGTTATTCGTCTTTCTGCAGAACAAGAACCAGAAATTTATGCTACTACAAGACGCTTTGGAACGATATTAGAAAATGTTGTTTATGATCCTGTAAGCAGAAATATTGATCTGGATGATGATCACATTACTGAAAACACAAGATGTTCTTATCCGTTAAGTTTTATTCCAAATGTTGTTCCTGAAGGTTATGTAAGAACACATCCTAAAAATATTATCTTCCTAACTTGTGATGCTTCCGGTGTAATGCCTCCGATTGCAAAATTAAATCCTGAACAAGCTCAGTATCATTTTATAAGCGGATACACTTCTAAAATTGCCGGAACAGAAATCGGACTTGGAATCGAACCACAGATTACTTTCTCTGCTTGTTTTGGTGCGCCGTTTATGGTTCGTCATCCTTATGAGTATGCAGCAATGTTAAAAGAAAGAATGTTAAAGCACAAAGCAAATGTGTGGCTTGTAAACACAGGCTGGGTTGGCGGAAGATTCGGTGTTGGAAAACGAATAAGCATTCGTCATACAAGAAATCTTTTAAATGCTGCATTAGAAGGTAAACTGGAAAAAGTAAAATTCAGAAAAGATAAATTATTTGGATTTGAAGTGCCTTTTACTTGTCCTGAAGTTCCTGAAGATGTACTCGAGCCATCAAACTCCTGGGGCAATAAAGATGAATATTGGAAAAAGTATGATGCACTTGCCGCAAGATTTGTTGAGAACTTTAAACTCTTTGCTAATGATTGTACTGATGAAGTAAAGGCTGCAGGACCAAAGAGATTAAGTAAGTAAATTATTTTTATAAGGCGGTTACGAGCCGCCTTTTTTATTTTGTTCGTTAATTTTTAAGGTTCAATCTAATTGACAAATGACTTTCATTTTATTAGGTTAAAAGCAGTTAATAATAAATTATTAATTAAAATGTCCTACAAATAAATAACTTCAAAAAAAAAGGAGTATAGTATGAAAAGATTTCTTCTTTCATCAATTCTTGTCCTTACATTCGTGGTACTTTCAACTTCAGAAATTTTCTCACAGTGGACAGCTCAGACCAGCGGTATAACCACTCGTTTACGTTTTATATACGCTGTTGATGATAATATTGTTTGGGCTTGCGGTAACAGCGGTGTTGTATTAAAAACAACTGATGGTGGTACCACATGGGCAAATATGACTCCAACAAACGCCGGGTCAACTAATTACACTGTTGTAGCTTTTGATGCTGTAACTGCTTGGGCGACGGGAACCGTTGGAGGCACCGCAGATGTTAGCATCTGGAAAACCACCGATGGCGGCGGTTCCTGGGTTTCACAATACAATAATCCAACCGGTTTTGGTGATGCTCTAAGAATGTTTGACGCTAATAATGGTGTTTATTACGGCGATCCAGATCCATATCCATCAGGTAATTGGGAAATTTTAACTACCTCTAATGGAGGCGATACATGGAATCGAGTGCCTCAATCTAATTTTCCTCCTGCAGATAGTGTAAATGGTGAATATGGTGCTGCTTGCGGTATGGATATAGTTGGTGACAATGTATGGTTTAATTCTTATTCTGGTGTTGCTGGCACACAACCAAGAGTTTACAAATCAACTAATAAAGGATTAAACTGGACTGTATCTTCCTTCCCACAAGCTGGCGGAACCTCTGGCTCTAACTTTGTGACTTTTGCTGATGCAAACAATGGCATAGATGTTTGTTTAGATGGAACTGTTGCAAGCACTACTGATGGAGGAGCTAACTGGACAACAACAAATCCTGGTTATGCATTTAGATATGCCGCTAATGTTCCTGGACTGGGAACAACTTACGTTGCTGTTGGAAGCTCTGGAATTAGCTATTACACAAGAGATAATGGTGCTAATTGGTTACCATTAACAACAGGTACCACTCAAACTCTATATTCGGTAACTGCTTCACAAAATTATAGTTGGGCTGCTGGCAACTCAGGTACTATATTAAAATTAGAAGGCAGTGTATTACCTGTTGAATTAACATCATTTACTGCTGTTTCTCAGAATCAGCAGGTTACATTAAATTGGATAACTGCCACAGAAATAAACAATAATGGATTTGAAGTTCAAAGAAGCTCAGAAAATTCAGAATTTGTTACTGTTGGATTTGTTAGAGGTAATGGCACCACAACAAATCAAAGTGAATATATTTATGTGGATAGAAATATTTCTGCAGGAAATTATTCATATAGATTAAAACAGATTGATTATAATGGTGTTTTTGAGTATTCAGATGCTATAGAAGTTGAAGTATTAAATCTTGACAGTTATGTACTCAATCAGAATTATCCAAACCCATTTAACCCATCAACTAAAATTGCTTACGTTTTAAAAGAAAAAACAAATGTTAAAATTTTAGTTATGAATGCTCTGGGTGAAGAAGTTGCTGTGCTTGTTAATCAGACACAGGAACAAGGATATCATCAGTTAGATTTTAATGCATCAAATCTTCCAAGTGGAATTTATTTCTACTCATTACAGACAGATAATTTTTCTGAAACAAAAAAGATGTTACTAATGAAGTAATTTCATTAGATATAGATAGTTTCAAAAAAAACCGCAGTATGTGCTGCGGTTTTTTTATTATCTATTAAATTTTTTATTTTAAGAACACATTTCAAATGTTTTAACTATTTCAATCATTTATTAGGAGCTCTCAAAATGAGCATGGTAAAAGAATTCAAAGAATTTGCAATGCGAGGAAACGTCGTAGATTTAGCCGTAGCTTTCATAATTGGCATTGCTTTCGGCAAGATTATCTCTTCATTTGTAGGTGATGTCTTAATGCCGCCAATTGGATTTTTACTTGGTCGTTTGGATTTCTCCAAGATGGCATTAACATTAAAACAGGGATCTGAAGGTGTTGAACCCGTACTACTAAAATACGGTATGTTCATTAATACTGTTATAGATTTCTTAATTATTGCATTTGTTATCTTTATGTTAATTAAAGCGATGAATTCTCTTAAGAAAAAAGAAGAAGTGGTTCCTGCAGCTCCACCAGAACCGCCAGCTGATGTAAAATTATTAACTGAAATAAGAGATCTACTTAAAAAACAATAATTATTTTATTGTGGATTTGTGATGCTGTCGTAAAAGTTTTTTTTCTGTCATTGCGAACGAGTCATCGAGTGAAGCAATCTGATCGTATGAACAGAGGTTTGTGATTACTTCGCTCCTAGAGCCTCGCTCGCATAGACTTTTTGCCATTCTTTCGAAACGATCTCTAAAAATATTAAAATAAAATGGATTCCCACTTTTAAGTTTGTCTGAAAATTAGATTTTTCTTGGTAGTCGCAACCTTCAGGTTGCGTTTACATTTAAATATCGCAGGCTGAAGCCTGCGGCTACCTCAATATTTTTAATTATCACACAGTCTCTTTCGTGGGAATGGCATCCATTAAGTTTTACTTCTACCACAGCATCATTTTTATTTCATTAAATTTTCTTTAAAGAATTTTAAAGTAAGTTCTTTTGATTCTTTAGTAGCAGCTTCATCAAACTTTGTGTTGCTTGGATTAGCAAAAGCATGATCTGCATCAAAACTCTTTATCGTAACTTTTTTTCCTGCTGCTTTAAGATTCTTCTCCAGATTTCCATAAACTTCAGGATTTACCCAGCCATCTTTCTCAGCAAAGATTCCAAGAACAGGAGCATTTAAATCCTTAAAAGTTTCTGGTGTATTATCGATAATTCCATAATACATAACACAAGCGCTTCCCTGTTTACCAAGCAATATACTTGTCTGCAGAGACCATCCGCCGCCAAAACACCAGCCAATTGTTCCAACCTTTGCATCTTTACCAGCAAAATCTATTGCACCGGAAACTATATTTAAAGCTCTTTCCTGATTAACGGATTGCATATATTTCGCCGCATCTTCCCTGTTAGCAGCAACTTTACCATCGTACAAATCAACAGCTAAAATATTTACATCACCAAGTTTATCTTTAAGTTCATCAGATTCTTTTTTGATATAATCATTCAATCCCCACCACTCGTGAAATACAAATATGAAGTTATCTGATGGTTTTTCTGATTTTACAAAATATCCATTTGCTGTTTTCCCATCTATTGTTTTAAATGTTATCATTGTTCCTTTTGCATCTTTTAAAGTAAATGCAGCGGGAACCTGATGAACATCCCGGAATTCTTTCTGTTCAGAAAACGATACAAATGAAACCTCTTTCTCAGTAGAACAACAGGATTTATCTTGTGCAACGGATAAAATCTGAATTCCAAAAATGAAAAGAATAACATAAAGTCTGTTTGTCATAATTGCTCCTTTTTAGTATGAATTGATTTATAATTAAAACCTTAACTGAAGATAGTAAGTTCCATTCAAAAAATCATTGTAAAAAAATTTTTTTGGGATTAGATTAAGCTCGTTCAATAAATAAACTTAGAAGAAAAATGATTAAATATTTTATTTCGTTGTTTCTTGGATTTGTCCTGGTAGTTTCTTGTGCAAGTAAAGATGAAAAACTTCAAAATTATAAAGACTATATTCAAAAAATATCTGCTGAGATAAAATTTGAAGATGGATTTAACACCATTAAAGTTCTTGGCGAACGCAGGTCTATTTTTCGTTCCTATTTTCTAAATGATGAATTGGTTTTTATTAATGAAGATGTTAGCATTGGTAATCGCGGCTCCTCAGCAAATCAATATTACTTTAAAGATAATCAGCTCATCAGCTACACTCAAAAAACAATCTTACTGAAGGATGATTCATTAAATATCAATACAAAAACAATGATTACACTTGGAATGTATCTGGATGACAGAGTTATACTCGAATCTGAATATTGGATCGGCGGCGTTCAAACAACTGTAGTTGAAAATGATGTTAATAAAGTGGTTAGTCACTCATTATTACTTAAAGAACTTGCAGAGAAGAACAGGCCAAAAAAGAAGGAATAAATTTTAAGTTAAGAATTCGATATAATTTTTATTTTCAGATCAGCGTACTATATTTGCTCAAGTCTGATTTACAAACATTTCCCAACTTAAAAATACAGGAGTTAAATTTGGTAGCTGATAGAGTAAAAGAAATAGGTGCATCTCCAACAATGATGGTTGCAGCCGAGGCAAAGAAATTAAAATCTGAAGGTGTTGATGTAATTGATTTAAGTATGGGTGAACCTGATTTTCATACTCCAAATAGTATCAAAGCAGCAGGCATAAATGCTATTGAAGAAAATCGTACCAGATACACACTAAATCAAGGAACTAATGAATTACGAACTGCAATTTCTGCAAAACTAAAACGTGATAATAATCTTGATTATAACTTGAATGAGATTATAGTTTCAAATGGTGCAAAACAGAGTGTTTATAATAGTATCCTTGCAACTGTAAATCCCGGCGATGAAGTGATTATTCCTTCACCTTATTGGGTTTCATATCCAGCAATGGTTTCTTTAGCCGGAGGAAAAAATGTTATTATTGAGACGAACGAGACAACGGGATTTAAAGTTACTGCTGATCAATTAAGCGCAGCAATCACACCAAAAACAAAAATGCTGATTCTTTGTAATCCATCAAATCCAACCGGATCAGCTTATACAAAATCGGAACTTGAAGCACTTGCTGAAGTTGTATTAAAGAATAATTTTTATGTTTTATCGGATGAGATATATGAAAAATTAGTTTATGATGATTTTAAGTTTGTAAGTTTTGCTTCACTTGATCCTGAAATGAAAAAGAAAACAATTCTTGTAAACGGAATATCAAAAACTTACGCGATGACAGGCTGGAGAATTGGATATACCGCAGCTCCGGAAAATATTGTCAGCGCTATCAATAAAATTCAGAGCCACACAACATCTCACGCATCTTCAATTTCACAGCATGCTGCAATAGAAGCTGTTGCTGGTCCACAGTATGTTATAAGCGAAATGCTTGAAGAGTTCAGAAATCGACGGGAATATTTTTACAAAGAATTAACTTCAATAAAAGGAATAACCTGCTACAAACCTGAAGGAGCATTTTATCTCTTTCCAAATATTTCGCATTATCTTCACACCAAATCTGATGTACTAAAAGTTGAAAACTCATTTGATTTTGCAATGCACTTACTCTATGATTCTCATATTGCTGCAGTACCTGGCAGTGCTTTTGGAAGTGAGGGATATTTGAGGATGTCTTATGCTACTTCAATGGATCATTTACACGAAGCGATTTTTAGATTAAAGAAAACGTTAAGTAAAATACATTAATCTATTTAGTAACGTAAAGCAGTAGTGATTTATAAACTTTTTCAGTAGGAAATTCATTACCTGTCCAAAGAGTAAATGCTTTTGCCGCCTGCTGTACAAGCATATTCAATCCATTTACAGCAACTGCGCCTTTGGATTCTGCAAATTGTAAAAACTTTGTCTTAACTGGATTGTAAACCAGATCAAACACAATTTGATCTTTAACAAACACATCAGAATTAGTAAAAATACTATCATCTGCATCAGGATACATTCCAACTGAAGTACAATTAACAATAAGTGTGCAGTTATTTAGTAAACTCTTCAAATCCGGCTGCTGTAATTCTTTGGTAACAATTCCATCAAATTTCATTTTAGATTTGAAGTGTTGCTTTAGTGTTTCTGCGTACTGTTCAGTTCTGTTTATTAAAATAATTTTGGAAGGTTTAAAGTTTCTAATTAAAGTATAGATAACAGCTCTTGCTGAGCCACCAGCACCCAATACGCAAACTTGATTTCCATTTATTTGAGATTTATATGGTGAAAGTGATTCAACTACTCCATTTACATCAGTGTTGTAACCGATTAATTTTCCCAATTCATTAACAACGGTATTAACTGAACCAATCACTGCGGCTTCTTCAGACAATTTATTTATATAATCAACAATCTTAACTTTATGGGGGACTGTAACATTGAACCCCCTTAAACCAAGAGCAACAGAACCCTTTACTGCATCTTTTAAATTAGTTGAGTGAACTTCAAATGGAAGATATATGATTCTTGTGCCCGTTAACTCGGCAGCCACATTATGAATAAAAGGAGAAAAACTTTGTTTGATGGGATAACCAATCAATCCTATCAATTCCGTATTTGCATAAAATGAGTTTTGCATACAATCAAATCTAATGATTATTAGAATAAATTAAACTTCGCCGATAAGTCTTTTAAATAGTTTGGATGATTTTATCTCCGGATATTCTTTTTCAAATTCGGTTCGTATAGACGGATCAAATTGAAAAGCAGATTTGAGACACTCAATCGCTTCCTGCGTTCTGCTCAAAATAAAATTTACTTTAGCTTTGCCATAAAATGATGTTGCATCTTTTGGATTGATACGAATACATTCATCAAATGCTTTTAACCCTTCTAACCACTCACCAGATTCATAATAAGTTTCTGCAAGATTAAACCAGATTTCATAGTTATCAGGTTCTATTCTCGCGGCTTCTTTGTAACTAACAATACTATCATGAATTTGGCCGAGTGAATATTCAAGATCGGCTTTGGCATACCATGCTTCTGCGCTGTCCTGCGAAAGTGAAATGGCTTTATTAAAATCTCTCAATGCTAATTGATATTTGCCCATAGAATCATAACAGAAGCCGCGTGAAAGATATGCATCATAATATTCATCATTCAGTTTTAAAGATTCAGTATAATATTTTATTGCGGATGGTAAATCATCAAGTTCTTCGTAAATATTTGCTATGTTGTAAACTGCTGTCTCATCATCTTTGTCCAGTTCAAAAGATTTTTTAAAGCAAGAAATAGCTTCCTGCAAACGACCGAGATCTGCAAGAGCATTGCCTTTGTTAAACCATGCACTTGAAAAATTTTCACGGATAGAAATTGCTAGTTCGTAGCTGTTAATTCCCTGCTCAAGTTTCTCCATCTTTACTAAAACTATTCCGCGGTTATACCATCCATTTGGATTGTAAGGATCAAGTTCCAAAAATTTATCGTATGATTCTAAAGCTTTATCAAGCTGAGCAGAGTTTTCGTAACAAAAGCCAAGTTCATAGTATACTTCTGAATATTCAGGATCGCGGGCAATAACTTTTAGAAAGTACTCAATTGCCTTACTGAGTTGTGCTCTTCTTTGATAGAGTAATCCAAGACTAAATATTGCATCATCATTTTCAGGATCTAGTTGCAGAACTTTTTCAAGTGATTCTTGTGAATGATCATATAATCCCAGGTTTTCTTCTGTTGCAGATTTATCAATCAAGGTTTCGATATCATTTGGATTAAGAGAGAGTGAATGTTCATAAGCTAACAGAGCCTCGCTAAAACGGAATAATCCATTGAGAACTATTCCCTTCTTTAACCAATACTCTGAGTTATAAGGAAAAATTTCTAAAAACTTATCTAATAAAAATAGAGCATCTTCGTATCGATCAATATCCATACATACTTGTATAAGTTCTTCTATTCTTTCAACAGAATCAAAAACATATCCGCTTTCAAGAATTTTTTTGCACGAAGCCAATTCTTCTTCTACGTTTTCTTCGGGCAGATCGTATTCCTCTTCATTAGAAAATTCGGAATCGAAAAAAGACATTAAGTTCTCCTAACTGAAAATTGTTTCAGGAAAAATCTATCACTAATAAAACATAAAATCAAGGAAAGGGTTATTTGTTAGTTACTAAAATTTTTTGTAATGAAAATTGTTTAGTCGTATCGCAGAATTTATTCTGCAATTTTCAAATATGAACGTAAGCTCAGACTAAAGTCTGAGCTACGAAACATAAACTAATTAACTCTTAAAACCGCAGTAACCTTTTGTGCTGCATCCTGCAGACTCTTTGCTACTTCAAAGTGTAGATTAGATTTATTAAGCAGTTCAGCCGCTTCCTCTGCATTTGTTCCTTCTAATCTAACGACAATAGGAACGTGAACGTGCATTTCAGTTGCAGCATCAATAACACCCTGAGCAACTCTATCACATCTTACAATTCCGCCAAAAATGTTAATTAAAATTGCTTTAACATTGGGATCTGATAAAATTATTTTAAACCCATTTGCAACTGTTTCCTTATTAGCTCCGCCGCCGACATCTAAAAAGTTTGCAGGTTCGCCACCGGCAAGTTTTATAATATCCATTGTTCCCATTGCAAGTCCGGCACCATTAACCATACATCCAACATTTCCCTCCAGTTTTATATAGTTAAGATTATATTTAGATGCTTCAATCTCCAATGGATCTTCTTCATCTAAATCTCTGTATTCCATAATTTCCGGATGACGGTAAAGTGCGTTATCATCGAAATTCATTTTTGCATCTAATGCTACCACTCTATCATCATTTGTAATTACTAATGGATTTATTTCCAGCATTGATGCATCGGTTGCTTCATAAGCTTTATAAAGAGCTTTTAGAAAAGGAATAAAACTTTTAAAGGCATTTCCTTCCAGGCCTAAAGCGAAAGCTAATTTACGCGCCTGATAAGCTTGTAATCCAACAGCGGGGTCAATCCATTCTTTAATTATTTTTTCCGGAGTTTCTTCAGCAACTTTTTCTATTTCAACTCCGCCTTCTGTAGAAACCATAATTACGTTTTTAGAAACACCACGATCTAATAGAATTCCAAGATATAATTCCTTTTTATAATCTAATCCTTCTGTAATAAAAAGTGTTTTTACAACCTTTCCTTCTGCACCAGATTGATGTGTAACTAAAATGTTACCCAGAATTTTTTCAGCGTACTCTGCAGCTTTTTCCGGAGAAGTTGTAAATTTAACTCCACCTTCAAGCACCACAAGGTCTCTGTTTCGTACATCGTAAACAATTCCCTTACCTCTTCCGCCGGCGTGTATTTGTGATTTAACTACAAACTGATTAATCCCACGCTGCTGAAGTTTACTTATCGCATCATCAAACTCTAACATACTTTTAATTGCAATTCCATCCTGAACAGGAACACCAAATTTCTTTAGTGTTTCCTTTGCTTGAAATTCATGTATTTTCATATAATGTCCTTAAGATATTTGTTTTATAAACTCCGTAACTCAGATTTTAATCTGAGCATTTAAATTTTTATTATTTGTATTCACAGACTAAAGGCTATAGTGCATAATTAGAATAAGTCATTTCGAAGGAGTCTTCTGCCATAGGCATCCCTTTGGGAGACTGAGAAATCTGATAAACTACAATGTAAAAGATTTCTCCCTTCGGTCGAAATGACAAGAATAATATTTATGCAACAGACTAAAGTCTGTGTTACGAAGACTATGTTATTATTCCTCACTCATAAACGGATAACGCCAATCTTTAGGAGGATCGAAAGTTTCTTTTATTGTTCTCGCCGTCATCCATCTCATTAGGTTCATCGCACTTCCGGCTTTATCATTTGTGCCAGATGCTCTGCCGCCGCCAAATGGCTGTTGACCAACGACTGCTCCAGTCGGTTTATCATTTATATAGAAGTTACCTGCTGCATTTCGAAGTCTGTTTGACAACATAACAATTACTTTTCTATCCTTTGCAAAGATTGCACCTGTTAATGCGTAAGGAGAAGTTTCATCACAAAGAGTTAATGTTTCATCAAGCTTGTCATCATCATAAACATACATTGTCATAACCGGACCGAAAATTTCTTCTTCCATTGTTTTGAATCTGGGATTCGTTGTTACAATTGTTGTTGGTTCTATAAAATAACCCTTTGAGTCATCAAAATTTCCGCCTGTAATTATCTCTGCTTCATTAGAATCTTTTGCATACTTTATATATTCGGTTATTGTTTTGAACGCACCTTTATCAATTACAGCGCCCATAAAGTTTGTAAAATCTTCTACATCACCCATTTTTATCTTACCAACTTCGGCAACATATTTTTCTTTAAACTCTTTCCATAAAGATTTTGGAATATACATTCTTGAAGCAGCAGAACATTTTTGTCCCTGATATTCAAAAGCACCACGCAAAGCTGCGACAACAAGAGCATCAACATCGGCTGAGTTGTGAACAAAAATAAAATCCTTTCCTCCAGTTTCACCAACAATGCGCGGATAGTATTTCATATTTTTTAGATTATCGGAAATAGTTTTCCACATATTCTGAAAAACCTCTGTTGATCCGGTAAAATGAATGCCTGCAAGATGTGGATTTGTAACCGCTGGTGTTCCAACTTGTCCGCCTGATCCGGGAACAAAATTAATTACACCTTTTGGTAAACCAGCTTCTTCAAATAATTTCATTAACCAGTAAGCTGAGTAAACAGCACTTGATGCTGGCTTCCACAAGCTTACATTACCAACAATTGCCGGTGCGGTTGGCAGATTTCCTGCAATAGATGTGAAGTTAAATGGAGTAATTGCAAAAATATAACCTTCAAGCGGGCGGTATTCTGAACGGTTCCACATTCCACTACCAGAATATGGCTGGTCCTGCATCAGTTGAGCCATGAAATAACAGTTATACCTGTAGAAGTCAATCAGCTCAGCAGCAGAATCTATTTCTGTCTGATAAGCTGTTTTAGATTGCCCGAGCATTGTAGCTGCATTTATTGTTGAGCGCCAGGGTCCTGCTAATAAATCTGCAATCTTTAAGAAAACAGAAGCTCTATGTTCCCAAGGCAATTCTGACCATTCTTTACGGGCTTCAAGTGCAGCTTCTACTGCCATATCAACTTCTTTTTTACCGGCTTTATGATAAAAACCAAGCACGTGGCTATGATTATGTGGGATCACCATTTTTTCGGTATTGCCAGTTTTAACTTCTTCTCCGCCAATAATAAGCGGAACTTCTATTTGTTTTGATTTTAACTCAGCAAGCTTTTTCTTCAGTTCTTCTCTTTCAGGTGAACCCGGTTTGTAAGCTTTTACAGGTTCATTTATTGGTTGTGGTACTTTGAAATATGCGTTTGACATTTGACATCCTAAAAATTATAAATTGTAGTTGAAAAATTAAGGTTTTTGGGCGGGATTATCAATTTGGGTTTTTAGTATACAACAAACCTAGTTCATCAAAGGAAATGCGTTTTGTAATAAATTATTTCAAAGTCTTATTGTTAGTTGAAATTGTCCATCTAAACCAAGTTCAACAATTCTTTGAAGTGTTGAAATACGAACTTCTTTTACATTGTTTTCAATTTTTGAAATATATGACTTTGTAGTTCCTACTTTTGCAGCAAGTTCTTCTTGAGTTAAACCCTTTTCAAGACGAGCGTCAAGAATCAAAGCACCAATTTTAAAGGCTTCATAACCTTTTTCTAATCGATTACGTTTAACAGAGCCAATTTTTCCATAATGTTTATCTTTGAACTGCTCTAGTGTCATTATACTATTTTTTTTCGTCTTCATATTCTTCCTTTATTTTTAGTGCTTTTATAATTTCTTGTTTTGGTGTTTTTTGACTTTTTTTCTGAAATCCATTAGCCAGAACTACTAATTTTTCTTGATCAAAAAAACAGAATATTCTAAATATATCACTACCAAATTACACTCTAATTTCAAAAAGGCCTTCAGTATTCTCTATATGTTTCAGATAAGTCTCAGGAATTCTTTGGAGTTCTTCTATCAATTCGAAAGTCCAGATAATTTTATCTTTAACCTTACTTTTTTGTTTAACAAAAAAATTTTGAAAATAATTTTTATAAAAGATTATAGTACGATGTTTCCGTTTTTTATCCACGCACAAATATATTATAAGTTGCCCTTAAGGACAACTATAAATTATTCTTTATTTTACTATCACACAGTTTTATTCACAAACTGCACAAAAAGTTACTTACGCTAAACATTACTTTGCAAATTTCTATTTTGCATTTTTTTGAGATAAGATAAATTATTGATGAAAAATTAAGGTTTTTGGGCGGGATTATCAATTTGGGTTTTAATGCAATTTTGTTGGAAATGGACTTCTATCCACTCCGTTTGCTTCATATTTATATTCAGATTGATCAGAGGACCGATCCCCGTGTTGCGCCATAATAAAAGGTAACCGAAGAATTAGTAATAAAATATGTTAATAAGTTTGTTCATATTGATTTAAAAATAAAGAAATAATAGTAATAATAATTGTTTCTTTCTTTTTTGCCTACTTTTTTCTTTCTTTGT
>JBBQSH010000058.1:0-19014 GCA_038214015.1 Ignavibacteriales bacterium
TTAAAATGATCTATTATTCTATCCGCCTGATCCTGAATTTTTGTAGTTAGCAAAGAAATTTTAATGTTTCGATTTTTAAGAGCCGCCAAAGTCTCTTCAACTCCATTATAGACTTTAGAAAATTCCATCTGTTCAAAGTAATTGATTTTATAAATTGTTATAAATTTTTCAAAGTCAGGTACGTTAATATTGAACGCACTAAAAATATCAACAAAGTGCTGCCCTATTTTTAGTGCAAATAGATCTTCGTTTACATTAAACTCTATTCCTAGTTTACCTAAAGCATAAGCTGTGGAATTATAAATAGTTTTGTTGGAATCTACCAACGTTCCATCAAGATCAAAGCAGCAGTGTTTTATGAGTGGTTTCTGTTTCAAATTATTCCGTTTCTTCTTTGGAAAGATATTGTTCATTTAGTTGTTCACAGGTTTCCCCCTTACAGCACTCGTCAATATTATATTTGCAAACAGAACATTGACCATGTCCGTGAACCCAAATAATATGGTTTGGTTGCCCGCACCAAAGACAAATGGATTTTAGGGTTTTGCTGATTTGGTTCATTTCTTGATTTATAAATAAAATTTTTCTGAAAATGCTTTGTTTTTATTGTGGAAAATACAATTTTCTCTCTCAGAAAAACATACAATTTTTTAAGAGATGAGCATATAATAAAATCTCAATATTTTTCGATGAACAATAATTTTGTCTCAACAAAGTCTTAAGGGTTAAATTTTACTTGACTCAGTTTAATTTTTTAATAAAATCTAATTAATTTAATGGCATAATTATTTATACTGTTATGCTCTAATCAATCAAACAAGGAGCTCTATATGAAAAAATCGTTCGTACTTTTTGCAGTTCTTTTTGCTCTAGTTCTTGGGATAAACCAAAATGTCTTCGCTCAAAATGAACCTGTTCTTTACTTTTGCGAAAAGTATGGTAACAACGGTGAAGTTGGAGTTAGCGATAGATTTACAACCGGATATTTAACCGTTATGGTTAAATGCGATTACGCACTTGATCTGGAAGATTGTTCAATTCAGTTTGATCTGTACAATGTAAGATCAAAAAAGTTTGAGTTCTACAAAAAGTTTGACTATGTAGTAGAGCCTGATATGAAATATATTTTCTTCGCAAAAAATGATGAAAGTGATCTAAAGTTTGAGGACCCTGGTTTTTATAGAGTTTTCTTACTTGATAACAGAGATAAAACGGTTGCAAGTGCTCTAATCGAAATTATTGATTAACCAATATCATATTTTTAAAGGCGGTACTTTTGTACCGCTTTTTTTGTTTTAAAGCAAAATTATTTGTTTAGATGTTTTAACTTTGTGTATTAACTAAAATAAATTTGATATGATAAAATTAAACTTAGGCTGCGGAAAAGATATTAAAGATGGATATGTAAATCTTGATATTGTTGATTACGGCGGAAATCAGATCCACGATATAAATAAATTTCCGTATCCTTTTCCGGGAAATCATTTTGATGAAATTTATGCTTCACACGTTCTTGAGCATATTGATAACTTTAACAAAACAATTACTGAGCTTTATAGGATTCTAAAGCCAAACGGAATTATGATTGTTTACGCTCCGTTTTTCTTAAACACAAAATATTTTGGCGATCCAGATCATAAAATTCCATTTTCAATCCGCACATTTGATAATTATGAATTCATAGGAAACCGTAAGCTAAAATTTTACGAAAAGTGGAAATTGAATCATCGCACCAATTATGAAACAGGTGCACAGTTTGAAGTGTTGGAAAAGAAATTTATCACATCACATTTTTCCGTGCTTAAATGGATGGATGTTATTGTGAACATTGAGCCGGTTATGTACGAAAGATTTTTCTCGGGAATATTTTCACCCGAAGAAGTTTATTTTAAATTAAGAGCAATAAAATAATTAGTGCCAATTCGTTAAATTCGTGGCGGTGTTCTCTGCCCCTAATTAACACTGATTTTTCACTAACTAAAAAACTAACTCTTAACTTTTATTGCTTCATAAATAATCAGCAGCCAACCAATCAAAAAACTAAATCCACCAACTGGAGTTATCATTGCTAATAATTGAATCCCTGATGTTGAATAGAGATAAAGTGAAAATGAAAAAAGGATTATTCCCAGTAAGAAAAAGATTGATGGCAGCTTTGCTTTAATAAGTGTGTTAAGCGATAGAGTCAGCAAAACGACAGAATGAATAAGCTGGTAAAGAACTCCGGTTTTATAAACTTCCAACATTTGCGGCGTAAGAGTTTCTCTCAATCCGTGTGCTCCAAAGGCTCCAATTGCAACGGCAGTAAATCCCGAAATAGCTGAAATAATAATCCATAATTTTTTATCGTTCATAAATTTCTAACCTTGAATTGTATTGAATAGTAAAAACAAATTTTATTAACTTTGCCTACAATTTAATCACAACAAAGAAAAGAAATGAAGACATTACAAAAACTTATTCTGCCATTACTTTTAATACTGGTAGTATTTATTATTTACAACTTTTACTTTGCTAAAAGTGGATTAGGATCATTCGATGATTTTGATCCAAATAATACTGCCGTAAAAGAAATACGAGTTCAGCTTGTTGTTGATCGAGGAATTACGCAACAAGGTGAAGATGTTGTATTTTATGCATCTGATAAGTCAGGAAAAATTATGATGGTAAACGGGCACGTTACATTGCCACAAGGTTTTGAACAATCTGAAACAATTCTTCTAAGAGGTCATTTAAGCGGTAATAGTTTCCACACACACGAAGTTTTACTCGATTAATCATCTATGAAGAATTTTGAGCTTGTTTCCAGTTACAAACCTTCCGGGGATCAACCAGAAGCAATAAAACAATTGGTTGAAGGTGTTAATAGAGGAGATAAGTTTCAAACTTTACTTGGTGTAACCGGCAGCGGAAAAACTTTTACAATCTCAAATGTAATTGTTCAGACGAATAAACCAACATTAATAATCTCACATAATAAAACTTTAGCCGCACAGCTTTATTCTGAGTTTAAATCTTTCTTTCCAAACAATGCCGTTGAGTTTTTTATTAGTTATTATGATTACTATCAACCGGAAGCTTATGTGGTTTCCCGTGATGTTTTTATCGAAAAGGATTTTTCTGTAAATGAAGAGATTGACAGGCTAAGATTAAAAGCGACCACTGCTTTAATTGAAGGTCGCAGAGATGTAATTGTAATTGCCAGTGTAAGTTGTATTTATGGTATTGGTGCACCAGAAGAATATGCCAAACAAATTATCTTTATAAAAAAGGGTGATAAACTTGATCGTAAAAAGTTTATGCGTGAATTAATTGATATTTATTTTGTTCGAAACGATGTGGAGTTTAATCGCGGTACTTTTCGTGCTCGTGGTGATGTTATTGAAATAATTCCTGCTTATCAATATGAAGAAGCTGTTAGAATCGAATTTTGGGATAATGATGTTGAAAAGATTTCTATAATAGATGCAGTAACTGGTAAAATTATTCGTGAAGTTGAATCAGTCCCCATCTATCCTGCAAAATATTTTGTTACTGATCGCAGCAAAATGCAAAAGGCAATTTACAATATCGAGCAGGAACTCTCTGAACAATTGAATGTCTTGCAGAAAGAAGAAAAATATTTAGAAGCACAAAGACTTGAACAAAGAACCAGGTTTGATATCGAAATGATGAAGGAGATTGGTTACTGCTCAGGGATTGAAAATTATTCGCGTCATATGGATGGAAGAGAACCTAATTCACGCCCGTTCAATCTTTTCGATTATTTTCCCGATGATTTTCTTTTAATAATTGATGAATCACATGTTAGTGTTCCGCAAATACGCGGAATGTACCTTGGGGACAGAAGTCGTAAACAGACTCTTGTTGATTATGGTTTTCGTCTTCCATCCGCTCTTGATAATCGCCCGATGAAGTATGAAGAGTTTATGGGAATGATTGATCAGGTTATTTTTGTTAGTGCTACTCCCGCAGATTATGAATTGGAAATGAGCGGCGGAGTTATTGTTGAGCAAATAATTCGCCCAACCGGTTTACTTGATCCTGAAATTGAAGTACGCCCGATTAAAGGACAGATTGACGATTTGATTGCTGAGATAAGAAATAAAACTGCACTTAAAGAAAGAACTCTCGTTACAACTTTAACAAAAAAAATGGCTGAAGATCTTTCTGATTATCTTGATAAGATCGGAATAAAAGTACGCTACATTCACAGCGATATTGATTCATTGGAACGCGTTGAGATTCTTCGCGATCTTCGTTTGGGTGAGTTTGATGTTTTGGTTGGAGTAAATCTTTTGAGAGAAGGATTGGATTTACCGGAAGTTTCTCTTGTTGCTATTATTGATGCAGATAAAGAAGGATTTTTGCGAAGCGAAAGATCGCTAATGCAAACGGCAGGAAGAACCGCCCGTAACGTTAACGGCAAAGTTATTATGTATGCTGATAAGATTACCGAATCAATGCGAAAAACAATTACCGAAACGAATCGAAGGCGAAAACTCCAAAAAGAGTATAACGATAAAAATGGAATTGTTCCTGCGACTATATATAAATCAATGGAAGATATCATGTCAGCAACCTCAATTGCAGATATAAGAAAGAAAGATGAAAAAGAAAGTTACGGTTTTTCAAAAGTTGCAGAACCTATTCTTAAGTATATGGATAAAGAACAAAAAGCAGATTTGGTTGACCAGTTAACAGAAGAAATGCATAAAGCCGCAAAAGATCTTGAGTTTGAAAAAGCAGCAAATTTACGCGATGAAATCCATAAACTTAAAAAGATGATAGGATAAAAATAGTTACTTTATTTCTTTAATTCCCTTTGCATCTACAAACAACACATCCCCAATCTTGTTATAACCAGTAAAGAATTCTGTCCCTTCATGTTTTTGCTGTCCTTCTTTAAATCCAATGATGGTAAATCCGGCATCAATAGAATATTCGTTTACCAAAGATTTAAAATTCATATTATTTTCAAGTTCGATAACTACAATGTTCTTTTCAACGATTGGTAATCTTCCATATAATATAAGGTCTTTTAATTTTTTTTCTTCTTCTGTTTTAAGTCCAGATTTACAGACACTAAAAATTTTTATTTCAGCATTCTGCCAACTTGGGTGACCCAAAATAATGTAGCTTAATAAAATCATTAAGCTGGCATTTTCTTCATCCCAGTTTCTAAACCATACATGTATTCCGTTTTCAAACCTTGTATTGCGCGATGAAGACCCCAAAATACAGACATCAAAATCGCCTGCCTGTACAAGCGCAATATTTTCAATAATTTGTTCTAGATTCTGGGGTGCCTGCTTATCATACTCAAATATTATCATATTATTTTCCATACCAGAGGGACTTGGTAACTGTGCAAGTTGAGCAATTGCAGATGTAAATGAAGGAGAAATTATGGTATCAACATAAATGTTCCCCTTCATGTTGCTTGATCTTTCGATAAGGGCAGACAAAACTTTTTTAGACTCAGCGTTTGTTGATTTTGAATAATATCCCTCTAAGAGATGAATGTATGTTCCAAAACCAAATTTGTAAGATATCCAATTAAGCAATTGTAAAGCTTTATCTCTTTCAAACGAATACCTCGAAACACAAACAGCAGATGGTCGCCAATTTTTTGATAGGTCAGACTTCTTTGCTTTCTGAAGATACACATATACTTTACGGCTTAGCTGATAAAATGAAGATTGAAAAATTGCTTCAAGACCTTCACGTTCTTTATGATAATGACTTAAATAAATATAGATCAGTGTAATAATTATAATTGAAATAATTGCATAGGCAGTACTGATCTGAAACATAAGTATCAGACACATAAGAAATCCAAACAAGGATATATACCATCTTGATTTAAATTTTGGTCGATATGAAGGATCCGCACCAAAATGATATAGAAAAGATATTAAACATAGTGAACCGTATGTAACCATAAAAAACATTGTAATTATTGAAGCCACAATATCAACATCTCCAAGCATCACAAAAACAGTGGCAATTAATCCAACCACAATTGAAGCATTGCGCGGCTCATTCTGTTTGCCAACACCTTTTGCTAAAAAATCATTTACAGAGGGAAATGGAAAAGATTTATCTATACATAACGCCTGTAAAGTTCTTGGGGCTACAAGAAAACTTCCGATAGCAGATGAAATTGTTGATGCAGCTAATCCTAAAGGAATAATTATGAATCCAAATAAAGCAATATCAGACATAACAAGTTGATTGGAGATAAGGTCTTCCGTACTTGCAGATATTGCAAGTTTCCAGATGATGAAAATATAAATTATTAACCCCGAAATTGTTGCGGTAATTGTACCTAAGGGAATTGATTTGCTGGGATCTTTTAAATCACCCGATAATCCAACGCCCGCAGTCATTCCTGTAAATGCAGGAAAGACAATTGCAAAAACAATAAAGAAATTCTGTGACGCACCGAAAGAGTTTTTGAATATGCTATATGGCTCTCCCCCAATAGGTTTACCGAGGAAAAAAAAGATTAGAGAAATAAACAATATGGCAACAACTATATAAAGCGCTTTAACTCCAATGGTTGCCCCCTTATAAATAATAACAAGCGAAAGCAAAAATACTGCGGGAAGACTAATAACCTGTCTTGGTAAATCTAAATTGTAGTTTACTTTAACCCATTCAAATAAAGGATAAAATGCCTCTGTGAATGCAATAACATAAAACGCAACGCTTATTGCTTGTGAAAATAATAAAGCCATTCCAATGGTTGCCCCAATATTTAAACCAAATGATCGGGAGATAATAAAATATTCTCCGCCGCCTTCTACTTTTTGATTGGTTGCAATTTCAGATATTGCAAGTGCAGTGGGAATTGTAACAAGATGACCTAACAAAACAATAAATAAAACACCAACAAATCCTAATGAGCCAACCGCAAAACCAAATCTTAAAAATAGAATTGCACCGAGAATAGTTGAGATAGCCGTAAAAATAACAGGTGCGGTTCCAAATCCTAATTTGTCGGAGGACTTAATAAGTCTATTAGTAAAAAACTTTCTCATCAATACTTTTAAATTTTGTAAAGATTAGACTTAAATGAACTGGAATAATATACTATTTTTTAAGGAAGAATATCTGAAAAGGAGAAATCAAATCATCTTTTATATTACTCCCCTTATATGAAACTGATTCAAGAAACAATCCCGATGGCGGTGCTGTAAATTTAGCTGGTTCATTGGTTTTGTTAGTTAGATAAAACAAAATATCTTTTTCAGATTTTCTACCACGGCCAACCTCTGCCAATATTCCAACGATTCTTCTTACCATTTTCCAGATAAAGTGTGAGCCGACTATTCTTATTAAAATTAAATTTCCTTCTTCTTTTAATTGTATATCATCGATTAAAACTTTTGTGGATTTTTCTGTAGGATCATCATCTGAAAATGAATGATAATTATTCATTCCTAAAAAGAGTTTTGACGCTGATTCCATTTTCTTAAAGTCAAGTTCATCTTTTATCCACCAGACAAAGTTTTTACCAAAGGCAGTTCTTCTTCTTGATATTTGATAAACGTAACTTCGTGATGTTGCATCATGTCTTGCATGAAAGATCTGATTTGTCTTTTCAACATCCAGAATTGTAATATCGTGAGGCAGCATATCGTTTAATTTCATTCTAATAATTTCAGGAGCTAAAACTGTTTTCACATCAAAATGTGCAACCTGGCAAAGTGCGTGTACTCCGCTATCAGTTCTGCCAGAGCCTTGTATATCAATAAAATCATCACCAAAAACTTCTTTAGCCGCTTTGAGGATTGAACCCTGAATTGTCTTAGCATTTTCTTGTTTCTGCCAACCGGAATATCTTGTTCCTTCATACTCAATAAAGAGTTTAAAACGAGAATAGTTCTGATTTGTTGCTTTGCGTTTATCAGCAGTAAACGGTTTTCCTGGAAACTTTTTACCCGATTTACTTTGAGGCTGATTTTTAGAATAAAATTTCCTACCTCTCACTTAAGTCTCGCTGTTTCTTCTGCATAATCAAATTGAGTTTCATAAACTCTAACTTTAACAGTTGAGATATTTGACGGCAGTGAACATTTTTTAATTTCAGATAACAAATAACCACAAATATTTTCTGCAGTAGCAAAAAAATCCACAACAACTTTTCTTGAATTCATTCTTTCTAAAAATTCCAGCACAACTTTATCATCAACATTAACCATAAAAGAATGATCTAGTTTTTCTATAATCGGGTTTACGATCTTCTCAACATCGTAATAATCAATCACCATTTGATTTTTATCCAACTCACCTTCAAACTCAACAATCATTTTGTAAGAATGACCGTGGATATTTTTACACAAACCAGAATGCTCTGGAAGTCTGTGTCCCATTTCCCAACGAAATTCTTTAGCTATTTTCATTACACACCTTTTGTTTCAGGATGCCAAATAAATTTGTGCATCTGAAGTTGAAATCTGACATTTAATTTATCTTCCAAAATCCAATTAACTAATTGAACAGGTTCAAGTTTTCCAAAAACGACTGAAAATAAAATCTTGCATTTGTTTTCAAGATCATATTTCGTAATAACGTCAACAGTCCAATCGTAATCTTCTCTGTTTCCGATAACGAATTTTAGCTCATCCGTTGGTTTTAAGTAATCAATATTTTCATATAGATTTTTCTTTTCCATTCCACTTGATGGACATTTCAAATCCATAATTACTTTTACTCTCGGATCAATATCTTTTATGGAAAGACTTCCGCCCGTTTCAATCAGAACTTCAAATCCTTCATTACACAACCGTTTCATCAATTCTAAACATGCTTCCATCTGGACTAACGGCTCGCCACCGGTAATCTCAACAAGTTTACAATCGTACTTTTTTACCTCGGAAATAATATCGAGTACAGAAAAATCTTTTCCTTCATAAAAAGCATATTCCGTATCGCAATAAGTACATCTTAGGTTGCAGTAAGTTAGGCGTATAAAGACACACGGAAGCCCGGCGGCAGTGCTTTCACCCTGAATGGAATAATATATCTCATTAATCTTAAGCATAAATAGTGCGATTTTTACTCGTATTCTAAATAAATTGTGAGCAAAGTTACTAAAGCTAAGTTTGACATCAAACGAGGCAATGCCTATATTTGGCTCACATTTTTTAACTAATAATAAGGTTTTTTGTAAATGGCTCATCATAAATCGGCTAAGAAGAGAATTCGTTCCTCTGAGAGAAAAAAAGCAATAAATAAAATGACAGATTCTAAAATTAAAACTGTTATTAAGAAAACACTTGCTACGGATAAAAAAGAAGAACTTGAAGTATTGTATAAAGAAGCTATCGCTATTTTGGATAAGGGAACCTCAAAGGGCAGATTACACAAAAACAATGCAGCCAGAAAAAAATCAAAGTTAACAAAGCATTTAAATAAAGTTACCGCAGCAAAATAGTCTCTTAGATTTTTAACAAAAAAGCTCTTCGTTTTGAAGAGCTTTTTTGGTTTTAAATAATGATTTAAGATTTTACTTCATTAGTAGCATCTTTTTACTGCTTACAAAGCCATTTACCTGTAATGTGTAAATATAAACGCCACTAGGAAGACTCGAAGCATTGAATTCTGTTAAGTGATAGCCTGCTTCTTTAGTTTCGTTTACAAGTTCTGCAACTTCTGCCCCAAGTATATCGAATACTTTTATTTTTACAACACCTGCTTCTTTTACTGAGTAGTTTATAATTGTGCTTGGATTGAAGGGGTTCGGGTAATTTGCCGATAGTTCATAGTCATCTACATTTTCTGTTAAATAAGATTCTTTACCAAGTGGTTCAGCTCTTACTCCTACCACATCGCTGTAAATTGAGTACTTGTTTTGAGTGTCTTTTGCTCTAACACGATAATTAGAATGAACCAAACCGCCGCCTGGTGCATATAGCATTTCTGTGTCCCTAAAAAATGTATTTGTAGTTGTACCTATTACACCCCAGGTACCACCAAATTCCGGTATCATTCTGGACACTTCATATAAGTTAACATCTGATTCAAGGTTAGCATCCCACCTAATCTCTACCCAACCAAATTTTGGAGTACCAAATAATCTTGGATTTTGTGGTTTGGAAGGAGATAATTCATTAATAATATTTGTTATACCAAATTGGATATTAAGAGTATATTCTCTTGTTGTAGAATTATAATTAATAATTTCAATACCTATATCAACTGGATTACCGTTATATACATAAGTACCTGGATTACTAAAACGAGAAAAAACATTATTGTTCTGTAAATTCCAAATGTCTTTTTCATCTCCTAACCAATCATCAGAAGAATATCGCCATCCATGTTGTGTTCCACACCCAATACAACTTGTAGGTTTTAAGGCACGATAATCTTTATATGTTAATAGTGGTATCCAATCTTTTTCATCTAGACCAGCAGAAGTTCTATTTACAGAGATTCTATCTATTTGATCGTCACTTCTGTCATTTGGGGTTGATGCACCAGCTATTAATCCCCAATTCCAATTACCATCCGCACACATAAGGTCAAGATTACTTAGTGTTGGAAATTCAGGATGTTCATTACGGATATGGAAAATTAATAATCCATGCGGAAAAATATGATCGAATCTTGAAGTATAACTAAAAGGATTTGCTGTAGGATAGTGAACTGCAGTATGAAGATTTTCAATCCAAAAGAATTCTACGGGTTTGTTATTGTTATATCTAATAGGGATCATAATAGCCTTATTCTCAACATATGTGTCTTTAAGCACTACATTTGAATTGCTTGAGGAAATTACAGATGGATATAACCATTTTAACCTATATCTTTCATAAGAATTAACATTACCTGCGCCAATAAGTATCATTGAACCCCAAGAATTAATATTACCATTATTATCATCAGCATTGTAAAAATATGATCTGCCATCAAAATGAGATTCCAAATTACTATTAATGGTTCCAAACATAAAATGCCCGTATTCATGTATTGCTCCCCCAAATGATAATCCACTACCAGCTGACGGTATGCGATAATTCATAGCATTAAATTGAGTAGTTCCATCTTCGCTTCTTATTATTACCCCATCATTGGAGTAAAAATTTTGTGATAGACTTAATCCCGCATATCCTCCAGCGTCAGGAATAGAAAAAGATTTATCTCGCCAATAAATAAAAACATGATCAATGTAACCATCACCACCAGTGTTTGTAGTCGAGGAGTACGGTACATAAGAATGTTTATAATTTTGATTATAAACTCTAAACTGCCAATTATCATAATATCTGAAATTCAAATTGAAACCACCCAATGGATCGTCAAGAATCGCCAATACAGCATAATTAACGGCAGCATCTCCGCCATGGGTTTGATAATATTGCTTAGTGTTTGGCAAAGTTAAATAATATACATCCCCAATCATTTGAAAAGTACCAATTTTTCCATTACCATCCCCACCTGACGCTCTATTAATAAAGTTACTGGCATTTAATTCTATAATTATTATTGCTTGGTACTGAACTATTGACTGAATTCTGTAAAAATGCAGGTAGTAACACTGGATTTGGCCAGTCCGGATTACTAACATTTAGATCATCTGAAAACCTTACATAAACCCATAAAACTTTTAATAAACCCTGAGCGGTTTTTAATCTACCGCCTTGTAATACTCCAAGATTGTTTTCTAGTCCACCTGGGGTATAACTACCAAATAAGCTATCTAAGTTTATATCTGTACCACAAACAAAATCATCTATTGTTGTTTGCGAATATTTGTTTTCAAAACAAATTAATATAAAGATTAGAATCAAATTTAGAATTTTCATATTCCACCTATTTCAAATTTATTAATTTATTAATTATGAATTTTTGATCATTCCTGATACACAAGAAATAAATGCCACTTGGATAATTCCTTAGATCAAGGTCAAATGAATGACTATTATTCAGTTTAAATTCTTTATTTATTTCAAAAAGTTTTTCACCTAATGAATTGTAAACTATAATCTCATTGTTGTCGTATGAAGGATTTATAAGAGTAACTCTACATTGGCTATTAAATGGATTTGGATAGACACTTATTGAGGTTTTTTCTGAATCATTATTTCCAATATCATTTTCACTAATATTGGTTATTAATCCATATCTTTGATTGTTAATTATAGCTCCAACTAAATTGTACCAAGGTGCTTGATCAAATAAACTCTCATATATTCCAATCCCTTTTGCAATTTTTTCTGACCCTAAGGCAAACCAACTTGTATCAAAAGGAACTACAGATGTATCAACTGTTACATAAGTAAACGCTTTTGACAAAACTGGTGTGAAATAAAATTGGAAATAAACATATGAAGTTTGATAAAGAGCTCTATGCCAATCAAGGTTGTTTATTGCTATACAGTCTTTCCAAATTGTGGAGTCTTGAACCTTAAAATCATACAAAACCCTCTCGTAATTTATACATCCTGGGGCACTAGAATAAATAAATATTTTACCGGCTTGGTCTTTTCTGTAATAATAATCTGAAAAATTAAACCAATCGTTGAAATAATATCGAAATACTTTATACTCTTCTCCATTATTTAGGATAGTATCACCCATTATTTCAATGAAAAGTTTTGTTGCGGTTCCTGATCTATCCGAATATTCCCAGTAGTTACCATTTTGCATTGGAAACCAATCGGTTGTATCGATTTGGGCGTTAGTAAATCCTATGACTAAGTAACTAATTACTATTGTGGTTTTAAAGGTTTTCATTTTACAATTCCTTGGTTTATAATTTTAACTGCTCGCTTTTTCTTAAGCTATGTAAAACCGGTAGGATAGTAGTTAATGTTAAGTGTTGAATCGTGCCTATCGGCAGACAGATGCTCAAAGTTAAAAGAGCGGGAATATATTTGAACGAAAAATAAAACTTGAAAGGTTTCATATAGAAGAAGAATAACAGGGCACAAAAATAATATTAACATTTTTTACCCCCCGTAAATAAAATATTTCTGGGGGGGGGTAAACAATCGTGCCACAATTTTTTCAGCTACACAATAATTTTTAATAGCTGTTTCCACCAATGCCTCTTTAATTACACTTTAAACAAAAGCAAAAAAGATCTTAAAGTCAAATTAAATTTTCTAATTAATGCTTGCTAATCACCAAATAAAAAAGGGTTTAATAACGTAATTCTATACCTTAAACATCACTCAACAAATCTTTACCTTCTGTTTCAGGGACATAAAATCTAACGGCTTTAACTTTTCCATTTTTATCTTTATCAGCTTTTATTTTTTTCTTTATCAATACGCTATGTTCTATTGTAACATTATCTTCAACAACAGAACCGAAAAGATAGCTTGAACCTTTTATTAAAACATTTTTTCCGATTCGCAAGGGAAACTCATCGCTGCCTGTCATATTAACACTTGATTCAATTGTTGAGTTTTCACCAATAACGATGTTGCCTTTTATTATATCACCCCAAAGGATTTTTACATTATCTTCAATTGTTAAAGTTTGGTTTGGGAAAGTAGAAAGATGAACAATACGCCAAATTTTAATGTTCTTACCAAATACAACATTTCCATTTATGTGAGCTGCACGACCAAGTTCAACATTATAATTTAACTTTACGCCGCTACCAATGTATGTTCCCTTTCCAACTTTAATATCGAGAGGAATTCCTTTTTTATCCATCTCTATTAAATCGCTAACTACAGAATCGTGAATAAAGAAATCATAGGGATCATCAATCTCAATAATATTTTTTAATTTTTCATAAACATTCTTGCGGGCAATTTCATCCATCTCTTTTAGAACGGACTTGTCATTAAACCCCATTACTACGTATTGGTTTTGGGGACTTACAGCTCCAACTGAATACCCTTTTTGATTGAACAGAGAAATAAGATCTGTAATATAAATTTCATTTTGTGCGTTATCGCTTGAAAGATTGTTTATTAGTTCTATTAATTTTTTATAATCAAAAGCATAAACTCCTGAATTAAACTCATTAGTTTCAATTAATTCTTTTTTTGTGTAAGAGTAATTTTTATTTCTGTAAGCAACTTGATATGGCTTATCGTCAGGCAGTGCTAAAATATCTTTAAACTCCATAATCTGAATTACATTACCCTCATCTTTGCCTGAGCTAGTGCCGCTGCTATCTTTACTTTTAACTCTTATAATTCTTCCATAAGAATTTAAATATGGATCACCTTTATAAATTCCGGTTAACACCATCATATCGTCTTTAGTCGAAATAAAATCTTCTCTAAACTTTATCATTGATGAATCATCCAATAAACCCATATCGCCGGGCAGCACATAAACAATTCCATCTATAAAATCATTTTCCATCTCTTTTAGCCCTACCTGAACAGCGTGTCCGGTACCGTTTTGTTTTTCCTGAAATGCAAATTTATTCGATTCACGTTTACCAATCACATCAATTACATCAAGTGCTTTTATTCCCACAACAACAACTGTGTTAATGTTCTCAATCCCCAATCGGCATGCATTGTAAACCCTTTCTACGGTAGGAATCTCCCAGATTTTATGAAGCATTTTAGAAGTTTGAGATTTAATTCTTTTTCCATGACCGGCGGCAAGAATTATTGCAGCTTCAGTTGAAGAATTAAATTTTGTAGAGCTTTCTTTAGCTTTAGAATAAATTTCTGTGTTTATAGTATTGTTCATATTCTTTTCTTGTTTAACTTTTTAATTGATCAAATTATTGATTAAAAATTAATTAAAGGCTTCTCCTATTCCAAACCTCTGCATTTTATTGTTTACTTGTAATTGTTAAATTTGCCTTCAATTTTAATAATAAAAAGGAATGTTAATGAACAACAATTTAGCTAAAATAATTCTGGTTATAGTGATTTTTTCAGGAGTATCATTTGCCCAATCAAATGGATTTGGATTAGGAGTAATACTTGGTGAGCCAACCGGAATAAGTGCAAAATACTGGACTGCAAGTAATACTGCGTTTGATTTCGGGCTTGGTTATTCTTTTGAAAAACACAGCAGAATGCATTTGCATGCTGATTATCTTTTTCATGTGAAAAATATATTTAACACATCAGAAAATATCGCATTGTATTATGGTCCTGGTGCAAGGTTAAGAATTGTTGAAGATGGTAAATCCAGATTAGGATTTAGATTTGATGTTGGTCTTGTTTGGATTCCCCGAAATACTCCGATTGATGTCTTTATTGAGGTTGCCCCTTTATTGGATATTATTCCCGAAACAGACTTTGCGATTAATGGTGGAATTGGTTTAAGGTACTTTTTTAATTAGAAGTATTCTGATTAACTGAAGTTAAGCGATACAGTAAATAATCAAGGTCATACCCGCAAGAGCGGGTATCTACTGAACTAAAATAAGCCGAAAATGGATTCCCACTTTCGTGGGAATGACAACATAAGACCTTAATATTTATTTTGTGTAACTCCAGTGATTAATAGACATTTCAAAATCTATTCTTGATAGAAGGGAAATTAGGAAAACAAAAACTATCGATAATACAACAGATGTTATAAATCCAGCAAACAAGGCTGATAATAAAAGCGCCATAACGGCAGCAAGAACAGATGCAGAAAGTGATTTTAATTCTGCATCTGTTTTTTTGTTTTTAAGCTGATTGAAAGAGGTTTTTAAAATCACAAATAGCAGAACAATTAAAGAAATCACTCCAGCAATCCCACTTTCAAAATATATCTGAAGAAAATCATTGTGCCATCCGCCGATTCCTTTATCATCAAATTTTTCTTTGAAAGGAAAAACCTGGTGAAATGTTCTGGGTCCATATCCTAATAACGGATGTGTCAAACTAATTTCTTTAGCTCCCTGCCAGATTATATCTCTATCAGAAAGCTGTGTAATGTTTTCAACTCTTTGTTCCATCGAAGCAGGCGGATTATATATATATATCAAAGCACCGATCAGAAAAAATATTCCTAAAATAATAATTTGTTTTAAAGGAATTTGCTTGAATAATATAGCCGATACCAAAATCAATAATGCAATTGCAATATTTGCTCTGCCTAATGATGTAACTATACCAATCAAAATAATTATATAAACAGCCGACCACAATATTATTTGAGAGTTACCTTTTGTCTTTTTTGGATAAAACAAGGCAAGAGAAAATGCGGCAAGTAAATAGCTGGAAAAAACTGCATAGCTTGATGTAAAAGCTTGAGCACGTTCAACTTGATTCAAAAAATATCTTACATTGCCAACTAAAGACATAATCACGGCGCCAATTATAAATGCAAACATTAGATTTAGTATGTATTTCTTATCAAGAGTTTTAAGATAAAACGATATTGCTGCTGCTGAAGTGTAAAACAATCCTTCCTTGTATAATGATTCGTAGCTGCTCTGAGGATATTCTGATAGAAAAATTGAGATAAGACGAATCAATCCAAAGACAAGAATGAATGCTATAATATGATCAAAAGATTTTTTTCGTTCTTCGTATTTTTCAAATAACCAGAGAAAAAATAAAAGTCCAGCCGCCAACTGCATAACAAAAAGAGAGAGAACAAAACTGATAGAGAGAATTATAAGCAGTGAAAGAATAATTCGTGAGTTAAAACGACTTTTCAACATTTGCTTTTCAAGCTTCATTATCTCTGAATTGCATTTCGTATAGTTTTTTGTATAGCCCCTTTTCTTCAGCAATTAATTTATCGTGTGTTCCTTGTTGAATTATGCGACCTCTATCTAAAACAAGAATGTTTGTTGCGTTTCTTATCGTGCTTAGTCTATGAGCAATTACAAAAGTAGTTCTGTTCAGCATCAATCTTTCAATCGCTTCCTGAACCAGAATTTCAGATTCATTATCTAATGCTGATGTAGCTTCATCAAAAATCATTATTTCAGGATTCTTAAGTAAGGCACGGGCAATTGTGAGACGCTGCCTTTGTCCTCCGGAAAGTTTAACTCCTCTTTCACCAATGATTGTATCATATCCTTGACGCATTTCGCTAATGAAGTTATGAGCGTTAGCGGTTTTTGCTGCTTCGATAATTTTTTCTATAGGATAATTGGTTAAACCATAAGCAATATTTTCAGCAATATTTGTATTGAACAAAAAAGTTTCTTGCGTTACAATTCCCATTTTTGAACGTAATGATTCAATGGTTACATCTTTTATATTATTTCCATCAAGTAAAATCTGTCCTTCGGTAGGATCATAAAACCTTGGAATCAAATCTGCAAGTGTGGATTTACCGCCGCCGCTTGGTCCAACTAATGCAATAATTCCTCCGCGCTTAACACTAAAGTTTAAATTATCTAAAACCTTCACATCAGAATCTTCATACTTAAAAGAAACATTTTTAAACACTATTTCATTTTTAAAATCTTTTAATTGGGTTGCATTCGGAATATTTTTTATGTGGGGTTCAATATCAGTAATCTCAAAAATTCTATCTGCGGCTGCACTTGCTTCCTGAATTCTATTATTAACACTTCCGAGTTCTTTAATCGGGGGCATCATCTGAAAAATTGCAAACAGAAATCCTAAAAACTCGCTTGCATTAAGAGTTCTATCCACAAGTACAAGAATTCCGCCGTAATAAATTATTACTGCCCCAATTATTACGCTCAATATTTCTGTTATAGGTGAAGAAAGATTTCTTATTCTAACTGTTTTAAGAACTAATTTAAAATAACTTTTAGTTTCATTCATGAATCTCTGATTTTCAAATTTCTCCATACCAAATGCTTTAACAATCTTTACTCCGGAAATTGTTTCCTGAAGTATGCTCGTTATATCAGCAAGTTTAGTTTGAAGAATAATAGTTTGTTTCTTCAACTTATTTCCGATCCATGCAATTATTAAACTTGCTACCGGAACAATTATAAAGGCAAAGAGAGAAAGCTGCCAGCTTATACTTATTGCAATACCAAGAAAAACAATTATGGTAAGAGGTTCTTTTATAAGATTTGAAAATGTTGTTGATATACTTAACTGAATAATATTAACATCATTAGTAAATCTTGAAATTATATTACCTACTCTTTCAGACTTAAAGTATCCTATCGGTAATTTGTGTAAATGTTTATAAGCGTCGTCACGCAAATCCTTCATAGATGCGTATTCAACAAATGCCATAAAATATCCTTGCATATAGCCAAAAATATTTTTAAACAAAAAAGCGGCAAGTATTAAAAAGCAAATCTTAATAAGCACTTCGGGTTTATCACCGCTAAAAACAAAATCATTGAATGATTTAACTAAATCTTCTTTTACGTTATTTATCCAATCCGGCAGTATGCTTGAAGTTTTTTCAATACTACTAGTTTCCATTGTGGTTTGCTGTGTAGCTGATTCCTGAAATAAAGTATCAAGCAAAGGGATTGTAAGGTAAACAGAAATACCATTTAGTACTGCAAATAAGATTGTGAACACAAACGTAAGTAGAATGTGCCGCCAATAAGGTTTTGTATAAGTAAGTATTCTGTAATATGAATTCAAATTATTTCTTTGTGTTGTTAAATATTACGAAGAGCGCAGCCGCCGTTAATTTTAATGGTCTTATAATTTGATAAGGATTCAAGTTTGAATATTTCAATATATGAATCTTTACCAAACCCTTTATCAAATATCAGAAAATCACCAATCAGCACAAAGCCATTGCTGCCAACTGTATCAAACTTTTTTACCACTTTTTTCTTTTGAAGATCAAACATTGCTAATAGAGTTTTATCAGCATTATTAGTAGAAAGTTTTTCTTGTTCTTTAGATTTAATAAGCATGATAAGATGTTTATTATTTTCAGCCCAGGCTAACTTTAATATTTTGCCGGATAATTCTGTACAAATTTCTTTTTTTGATTTCTGCTGACGTATTAATATTGAATCATTATTCTCAGCTGCTGTAAATAACTCGTTGGGTGATTTAAAATTTAGGGTTGGCGGTTTTGTTATTGGATAACCATCCTTTGTTAAATCATATACTTCTGTATTGTCAGAAAGCAGCTTACCAAAACGATTATAAACCTGAGTGTTCTTAT
>JBBQSH010000059.1:0-18815 GCA_038214015.1 Ignavibacteriales bacterium
TTCGGGGCTTTTTTATTTTTGGATTTAAGAAACTATGTATTTGATTAGGTTGTTATAATATTATGAATAAAAACATAAAAAAAATACTTATCGGAATAACAATTGTAGTTTTACTTGCAATTGCTTTTCTTCCTAAAATATTATCTTCTTCTGAAGGCGGAAACAATACAATGCCCGGCGGCAGACCCGATATGATTATTCCTGTTAAAGCTCATATTGTTTCTTTAGAGACTCTAAGTAATAGTGTATTTACAACGGGAACCATTCTTGCGAATGAAGAAGTAGAATTGAGAAGTGAAGTTTCCGGTAAAATTGTTAAAATACTTTTTAAAGAAGGATCATTTGTAGGCAAAGGTGATCTCTTAATTAAAATAAATGATGCCGATTTGCAGGCACAATTAAGAAGAGCAGAATCAAAAGTAAAATTATCTGAAGAAAAGGAATCCAGACAAAGACAATTGCGTGATGGTAACTTGATCAGTCAGGAAGAGTATGATAATATTGTTAGTGAATTAAATGTTAATCAAGCTGATTATGATTTAATTAAAGCACAAATTGATAAGACAGAAATAAGAGCACCATTTAGTGGTGTTGTTGGTTTGCGATCTGTTAGTGAGGGTAGTTACGTAACAACTTCTACAGTAATGGCACGATTACAAAATTTCAACAACCTAAAAGTTGATTTTTCAATACCGGAAAGATACTCTGCCTCTGTTAAAGCAGGTGATGATCTTGAATTTAAGATTAGCGGAAGCAATAAAATATTTAAGGCAAAGGTCTATGCGATAGAACCTAAAATAGATCCCGGCACAAGAACATTACAGATCAGAGCCATTTGTAGTTCAGCTTATAAAGAATTAATTCCCGGTGCTTTTGCAAATGTTGAGCTGAGCTTAAAACAAACAAGTGACGCTATACTTATTCCAACGGTTTCTATAGTTCCCGAATTAAAGGGACAAAAAGTTTATCTTTACAAAAGCGGCGTTGTCGTTCCGCAAAATGTTGAGCTTGGTACAAGAGAAGAAACTCGCGTTCAAGTTACATCCGGTTTAAGTTTGGGTGATACTGTAATTACTTCGGGTATTTTACAGATCAGACCAAATTCCAAAGTAAAAATTTCAGAATTTAATTAATCAAATTTCTGTATGAGTTTATCCTCAATAAGTATTCAAAGACCGGTACTGGCAATTGTAATGTCAATTGTAATTATTGTGTTTGGTATTCTTGGTTATACTTATTTAGGTGTACGTGAATTTCCCTCCGTTGATCCACCGATAATTACTGTTTCAACAAATTACGTAGGCGCAAATGCTGATGTAATTGAAAGCCAGATTACAGAACCGCTTGAAGAATCTATAAATGGAATTGCAGGAATAAAGTCACTTACCTCAGTCAGCCGAGATGGAAGAAGTACCGTTACAGTTGAGTTTGATATAGACGTTGATCTTGAAGCAGCTGCCAATGATGTGCGGGACAGAGTTTCAAGATCTCTTTTTAATTTACCTCCTGATGTTGATATCCCAATTGTTTCTAAAGCTGATGCTGATGCTACCCCAATTGTATTTTTAAGCGTGCAAAGTGATACCAGAAATCTTCTTGAACTTTCAGAATTAGCTAATAATGTTTTTAAAGAAAGATTTCAAACGATAACTGGTGTAAGCAATGTTCAGATTTGGGGAGACAAAAGATATGCAATGCGCCTCTGGCTGGATCCGGCAAAACTCGCATCATTCCAATTATCTCCTGTTGATGTTAGAAATGCACTTAACCGGGAAAATGTCGAACTTCCCTCTGGCAGAATAGAAGGCGATGATACAGAACTTTCTATAAGGACAATTGGCAGACTTCAAACAGAGGAAGAGTTTAATAATTTAATTATAAAAGAATCTGAAGGCAGCATAGTAAGAGTTAGAGATGTTGGCAGTGCAGTGTTAGGTGCTGAAAATGAACGTTCAATTTTAAAGTTTGATAGAATTCCCACTGTTGGTGTTGTTCTTATTGCTCAGGCGGGTGCAAATAACATTGCAATTGCAGATGAGTTTTATAAAAGGTTAGAGCAGTTAAAAAGAACTATTCCATCTGACATAAAAACCGGAATTGGTTTTGATGTTACAACTTATATTCGTGAATCGATAAAAGAAGTTGAGCAAACCATTATTGTTGCCTTTCTGTTGGTTGTATTAATTATATTTTTATTCCTGCGCGATTGGAGAACTACACTAATACCAATGCTGGTAATTCCTATTTCTCTTATCGGCTCATTTTTTATAATGTATATCGCAGATTTTTCAATAAATGTTTTAACACTGCTGGGCATTGTGCTTGCAATAGGGTTAGTTGTTGATGATGCAATTGTTGTGCTGGAAAACATCTACACAAAAATTGAAGATAAAATGGATCCTGTTGAAGCAGGCAAAAAAGGATCTGCTGAAATATTTTTTGCAGTTATATCTACAACCGTTGCGCTGGCATCCGTCTTTATGCCAGTTATATTTTTGCAGGGTTTAACAGGCAGACTCTTTAGAGAGTTTGGAATTGTTGTTGCCGGTGCTGTAATAATATCATCCTTTGTTGCGCTTACATTAACACCAATGCTCAGTGCAAAAATTTTAAAGAGAAGGGAACATCATAACTGGTTTTACAATATTACCGAGCCTTTCTTTGTAAAAATGAATGAGATATATAAAAGGCATCTAACATATTTTATATCTCATCGGTGGTTGGCTTTTCCAGCCACAGCTACAGCAATAATTTTGATTTATATTCTCCTCTCGGTCATTCCAACAGAGCTGGCACCGCTTGAAGATAGAAGTCGATTATCGATAATAGCAACCGCACCGGAAGGCGCGACTTTTGAATATATGGATAGGTATATTGATGAAACGGTTGATCTCTTAAATAAAAATGTACCTGAAAAGGAAGGAATATTTGCAGTTACATCTCCGGGATTTGGTGCTTCAAGTTCCGTTAACTCCGGTTTTATAAACTTGATTTTGGTAAACCCCGAGTTGAGAAAAAAATCTCAACAACAAATTGCTGATGAAATTACGCCGCTTGTTAATTCTTTAAGCGGCGCAAGAGCATTTATAACTCAGCAGCAAACTATCGGCGGAGGCAGACGAGGCGGCTTACCTGTTCAATTTGTTTTGCAGGCACCAAATTTTAAATTGCTTGAAGAATTTCTTCCAAAATTTGTTGACGAAACCAGGAACTATCCCGCTTTTACAATTGTAGATGTGAATTTAAAATTCAATAAGCCGGAACTAAAACTTTCAATCGATAGACAAAAAGCAAGAGCACTTGGTGTTTCAACAATCGATATTGCACAAACTATTCAATCCGCTTTTAGCGGACAGCGATTTGGTTACTTCATAAAAGACGGAAAACAATACCAGGTTATAGGACAATTTTCCAGAGAGAATAGAGATGCGCCGATTGATCTCAAATCAACTTATGTAAAAAACACAAAGGGTGAACTCATCCAATTAGACAATGTGGTTTTTGTGGATGAACAAAGCGCACCGCCGCAATTATTTAGATTTAACCGTTATGTATCCGCTACTGTTTCCGCAGGCTTAGCTCCGGGTGTATCTTTGGGCGAAGGTATTGATGCTATGTATGAAATTGCTGATAAAGTTTTAGATGAAAAATTTGCGGTTGCTTTAGATGGACCATCAAAAGATTTTAGAGAAAGTTCTTCCAGTCTTCTTTTTGCATTTATACTTGCGCTGGGATTAATCTACCTGGTACTTGCTGCACAGTTCGAAAGTTTTCGTGATCCTTTTATTATTTTGTTTACAGTTCCACTTGCACTTGCCGGTGCTTTATTTTCTCTTTGGTACTTCAATCAAACTTTAAACATTTTTAGTGAGATTGGCATTATAATGCTTATAGGCTTGGTTACTAAAAATGGAATATTGATTGTTGAGTTTGCTAATCAAAGAAAAGCTACAGGACTTTCAAAAAATGAAGCCGTTATTAGTGCGGCAGCCTCGCGATTAAGACCAATATTAATGACAAGCTTATCAACTGTACTTGGAATTTTACCTATTGCATTAGCCCTCGGTGCCGGCTCTGAAAGCAGAGTATCTATGGGTATTGCTGTTGTTGGCGGATTGATACTTTCAACATTCCTAACTCTTTTTATTGTTCCCGCTATTTATTCCTTCTTCTCAAGAAAAACTGCTGCTGTTACAAATGTAACTGAGTAGAAGTTCCACTTTTTCGGTTAGAGAATCTTACCGCAAAAAATGTTAAATTCTGTAGTACTTTTTGAAAAAGGATATAAAACTATATGCAAATCTGCATTTTTGAAGATATAAACTACTCAAACTTTGAGCCCATGGTTTTTTCCCGGCCCGTGTATGATTTGTTATGTGGTATTGATTCGCTCAAAGAAAAAATCATTCGTAGTTATGGTGATGTAAAAGTTTCGCTTCACTGCCGTCCTTATCTAGCAGAAATTGTGCAGCATCAAAACCCAAATTGTTTAGTAAATAAAATTGATGACACAGAGTGCTTGTTTATTAATGGAAGGATAATTTCACCCGAAAATTTATCAGAACTTCTTCCATTACTGCCCGCTGAGGACAAAGTTTTTGTAAATGAAGAAACAGTTATTGCCGCATACTTGTCGGGTACGCATCTGCAGCATAAAATAAATTATCTTAAAGATCTTTTTTCCGTTTCCGATTTTAACGGACTTCCGATTAAAATTCTGGATCTCAAATGTGCAAATTATCTTTGGGATTTGATCAACCATAACGGAAAACAAATTGTTGAAGATTTTAATTATCTGAAAAATAGTTCTAAAAAAAATTACGCAGATAAAATTGATTCATCAGTTAATATACTTAACAAGGAAAATGTTTTTATTGGTAAAGATGTCACAATAAAACCGGGTGTTGTTTTAGATGCATCCGGCGGTCCAATAATTATTGGTGATAATGCGTTTATATATCCCAACGCTGTTATTGAAGGACCGGTTTGTATTGGAGAATCATCTAAGATAAAAAGCGGCGCAGCTATTTATGAAAATGTTTCGATAGGAAAAGTTTGTAAAGTCGGTGGAGAAGTTGAACAATCTATTTTTATGGATTACTCAAATAAACAGCACGCAGGATTTATAGGGCATTCCTACATCGGAAGCTGGGTAAATCTTGGTGCCGATACAAACAACAGTGATCTAAAGAATAATTATTCCAAAATAAAAATTAAACTAAGCAATAAAGAGATTGATACGGATTCGCAATTTCTTGGATTGATGATTGGTGATCATTCCAAGAGTGCTATTAATACAATGTTTAACACGGGCACTGTTGTTGGATTCTCCTGTAATATATTTGCTGCAGGATTTCCGGAAAAATATATTCCATCTTTTACCTGGGGAGGAGATGATTCCTCAGCAGTTTATGATATTAAGAAAGCAATTGAAACTGCAAAGATTGTAATGGGCAGAAGAAAAATTGATTTTGAGAAAAAAGATGATTTGATGTTTAATACAATATTTGATTTAACAAAAAATGACAGAGAAAAAAGAGGCTATTAATTGGAAGAGAATACTGATCAAATAGAACATAAAGAAGAAAATATAAACGAACAGACCGAACAAGGCGCAGAACAAAAAAATGTCGGGCATCTGGAAGAACATAAAGTTATAGATTTGTATCAAGGTGTGCGTGGGCTTGCTGTTAAAATTCTTAATCGTGTTGAAAGAACAGATGCATATCTTGAAAAACTCTTAGATAATGAATTGAGAAATGCCGAACTAAACGGACCCGACAAAGCACTACTTTATGAAATTGTACATGGTGTTACCAGATGGCAGGGAAGATTGGATTGGATTCTTAATGGTTTTTACAAAGGACAGTTTTCTAAAGCTATTCCAAATTTAAAAAATGGTTTACGCGTTGCTTTATATCAGATATTATTTTTAGATAGAATTCCTGATCACGCAGCAGTTAATGAAGCCGTTGAATTTGTAAAAAAGCTGCAAGGGCAAAAACCTGCCGATCTTACAAATGCAATTCTTAGAAATATTATTAGAAGTAAAAATGCAATCAGGTATCCTGATCCTAATGAAGATATAATTGGATATTTAACTGCTTATTATTCTCATCCAGCGTGGATGGTTAAACGCTATCTTGACAGGTTTGGCAGAGAAGAAACAGAAAAATTGTTGGGTGCCAATAATGAAAAACCATATCTTACATTAAGAGTAAATGCGATTAAAACAACTCCAGAAGAATTTAAATCTCTGTTAGGACAGGTAAATCTTAAATATCGACCCGGAAAATTTCTTAATGAATTTGTACAACTGTTAAATCTTACAAACATTACTGCGTGGGATTATTATGTAAAAGGCTATTTTAACATACAGGATGAAAGTGCAGGATTAGCTGTAAGATTGTTGGATGTTGCACCCGGAATGAATGTACTTGATATTTGTTCAGCACCGGGCGGTAAAACAGCATATCTCGGGTCTTTAATGAATAACACCGGTAAAATTACTGCGCTGGATCGTTACGATGGAAGATTAAATCTGGTGCGAAAAAATAATGAACGTCTTGGATTAACTTGCGTTACAACAATTGAAACCGATGCATTGGAATTTGAATCTGAACCATTTGATCGGGTACTTGCAGATGTACCTTGCAGCGGAACTGGAACGCTATCAAAAAAACCGGATATAAAATGGAAAAAAGATATTTTTGATTTAAGAAGAATGACGGAGATGCAGCTTAAATTAATTAGTAAAGCTGCAACATTAGTTAAAGTGGGCGGAGCTTTAGTTTACAGCACATGTTCTATTGAACCCGAAGAAAATTTTGAAGTTGTAAAAAAGTTTATTGATTCACATCCAAACTTTAGACTTGAATCCGCAAAAGGAAAAGTTGCAGATGATCTGCTTGATGAAAACGGATGTATTCAAACACTACCGCAAAGGCATCAGATGGATGGGGCTTTTGCTGCTAAGTTAATTAGAATTGAATAACAATAAATAATAAATATTATGCTTGATAAATTTGCAGATGAATTAAGACAACAAAGAGAAAACAGCGGCTTAACTCTTCAACAAATGGCAACCAAAACAAGAATTGATCTCAAATTTCTTGAAGCCATTGATCAGGGTAATTTTTCTTTTCTGCCTGATCTTTATGTAAAAGCGTTTGTTAAACAGTATGCTAAAACAATCGGTCTTGATGAAAATATTGCATTGAAAAAATTTGAAGCAGCAAGAGAAGGAAATGAGTTTGATCCAAATCCACCTGCACCGATAGAAGAAGTAAAACAAGCAGAAGTTCCCAAAGTTGAATTGCCTAAAACAGAAGCCCCAAAACCGATTGAACAATCAACAGCTCCATTAAAATCTTATGTGGATGATCATAAACAAAAATTAGACGAAGATGAAAGTAAGGCTAACAGCCAGCTTTTGATCTTTGGGTTAGGTGGAGTTGCAATAATTATTATTGCTGCTTTGGTTTACTTTTTTATTTTTAATAAAAGTGATAAAATAATTGTTGAAGAAACACCAATTGAAGACCTGATAGAACAGGGCAGCCAAAGATATGTTGAAGAAGAAGGAATCTCTGAACAAATTACTAGCGATAGTACGATGGTGCCGGTTTCTTCAGATAGTCTCACTCTTACTTTTTATGCAAAGGAAACTTCGTGGGTTTTTGTTGTGCTGGATAATAATCGCACGCAGGAATTTACACTTAGTCCAAATTCTAAATTCAGCGTAGCCGCATCAAGAGAATTTAAAGCAACAGTTGGTAACTCCGGCGGTGTGACTGTACAGTTAAATAACCAACCTGTTGATTTTACAGGACGTGTTGGTTCTGTTCGGCACTTTAAATTGGATAAAACCGGAATTGTTTATTTAAATGCACCTCCAAAATTAGAACAATAGTAAATGTCTCAATCAGTTGAAAAAAGAATTAAAGAACTGCGTGGGCAAATTTTAAAACATGATTATAATTATTATGTTTTAGCAGAACCTGTTATCAGCGATGAAAAATATGACCAGCTTCTTAAAGAACTTGAAAAACTTGAAAATGAAAAACCACATTTAGTTACTCCTGATTCTCCAACCCAAAGAGTTGGTAAAGATCTTACCAAAGAATTCAATGCTGTAAAACATAAAATTACTATGCTAAGTCTTGCAAACTCATATGATGAGAAGGATTTAATTGATTTTGATAGAAGAGTTAAAGAAAGTTTGTCGGAATCAGAAAAAGTTGAATACGTTGTTGAGCTAAAAATTGATGGCGCTTCTGTAAGCATTAATTATTTAGATGGATTATTAAAAACTGCAGCTACAAGAGGCGATGGAACTATTGGTGAAGAAGTAACTAACAATATTAAAACAATTCGTTCAATTCCACTTAGGATTGATATAAGCAAAGAGCAAAAGTATAAACTTAAGAATTTCGAGGTTCGTGGTGAAGTTTATATGCGTATCTCTGATTTTGATAAGTTAAACAAAGAACGGGAAGCTAATAGCGAAAAATTATTTGCAAATCCACGCAACTCTGCTGCCGGTACTTTAAAATTGCAGGATCCTAAAATAGTATCTGCAAGAAAACTGAATGTTTTTCTTTATTCTCTAATAAGTGTTGATGAAGATTTTGAATCACAGGAAGAAAATTTAAAGTTATTAAGTAAACTTGGATTTACAGTTAATCCGCAATACAAAGTTTGTAAAAACATAGATGAAGTATTAAAAGTGTGCAGCAAGTTTGAAGAAATCCGCGATACACTTGAATATGAAATTGACGGCGCTGTTATTAAAGTAAATTCAATGCGACAACAAAAATTGTTAGGAAGCATTGCAAAATCTCCTCGCTGGGCAGTTGCATATAAGTTTAAGGCAAAGCAGGCATTTACAAAATTGAATGAAATTACCTGGCAGGTTGGCAGAACGGGTGCGATCACTCCTGTTGCCGAATTGGAACCAGTTAAGCTTGCAGGCTCAACAATCAGTCGTGCAACACTCCATAATTTTGATGAGATACAACGTAAGGATATTAGAGTTGGTGATACAGTGGTTATTGAAAAAGGCGGAGATGTAATTCCTAAAGTTGTTTCCGTAGTTTTAGATGAGAGATCAAAAAAAAGTCAACCAACGCTTCCGCCGGAAAAATGTCCGGTATGTAATTCTAAATTATTTAAACCTGAAAATGAAGTAGCATTCTATTGTGAGAACCCAGAGTGCTCAGCTCAAATTAAAGGAAGGTTAATTCACTTTGCATCGCGTGGCGCAATGGATATTGAAGGACTTGGTGATGCGCTGATTGATCTATTTGTAGATAAAGGATTTATAACTCACTTTTCAGATATTTATAAATTAAAAGATAAGCGCGAAGAATTGGTTCAGATAGAACGATTAGGTGAAAAAAGCATTGATAATCTTTTAAAGTCGATAGAAAAAAGCAAATCACAACTATTTGCTAAAGTTCTATTTGCAATTGGAATCAGATATGTCGGTGCCGGTGCGGCACAAAAAATTACCGATCATTTTAATTCAATTGATGATATTATTGCTGCAAGCGAAGAAGAAATTTCTGCTATTTATGAAATTGGTCCAAGTATAAGTAAAAGTATTACACAGTTCTTTTCAGATAAAAAAAATGTTAAGTTAATTGAAGAATTACGTAAATCGGGTTTAACTTTTATATCAGAAAAAAAAGAAATTGTGCAATCTACCTTAACAGGAAAAAGTTTTGTGTTAACAGGTACTCTTTCTTCTCTTTCGCGTGATGATGCCGGTGCAAGAATAATTGCGTTGGGTGGCAAGGTAACTTCTAGCGTAAGCAAGAATACGGATTTTGTTGTTGCTGGTGAAAAAGCTGGATCTAAATTATCTAAGGCTGAATCGCTTGGTGTAAAGGTATTGGATGAAATTACATTTCTAAAAATGCTTGAAGAAAACAAATAATTATGATTGATTCAATTAAAGAAAATATTTCACGATTTTTAATTTTACGAAGACTAAAAAATGTTGTTCTTAATGAACAGGATTTTTCTGAATCTCTAAAAAGATCCGGTTCCTTTTTAATCTTGATGCCGGAAGATGAAAAAGATTTTAGAGCAAGTTATCTTGTAATAGAACATCTTGAACATTTGAATAAATCCATAAAAATTTTAACAAGAGATTATCGAATTAGTTTACTGCCGGCTAAGTTCAGAAATAAAGCAATGGAATTTGGTGTTGCTGATTTAAATAAACTCGATCTTCCTGCTCACAAACTCATTGAAAAATTATCTGAAATGAAATTTGATGGTGTGATAGATCTAAACCGGAAAGATGATTTATTTTATAGTTATGTTTCCAATCTTGTTAAAGCAAAAATAAGAATTGGATTTGCAAAAAAAGGTGCAGATAAATTTTATAATTTTCAGATTTCTAACAATGATGTTGAAGCTGAAAAATCATACAATAATTTCTTAAATTGTTTAAAAATGTTTTAAGGTAATATTATGAACTTCGAAACAAAACGTGTTGGCGATATTACAGTTTTTAAGTTGAACGAGAAACGATTGGATACAAGTATCTCGGGGCTGCTTAAAGGTGAGTTTACAATGATTCTAAAAGTAGAAGGTGTAAATAAACTTATAGTTGATCTTAGTGAAGTTGAAAGCTGTGACAGCTCCGGCTTAAGCGCAATACTTGTTGCAAACCGGATTATATCAGCAAACGAAGGACAGATAAGACTTGCTGCTCCATCTGAAAAAGTGCATACACTAATTAAAATTACTCAGTTAGACAGAGTACTCCCCGTTACAGATACAGTTGAGCATGCACTAGCAGAACTGGGGAAATAATATTTGCAAGTTTCCACTCTAGATTACGCAATAATTGTTTTGTATTTGATTAGCATTACTGCGTTTGGAAAAATTATCGGGGGAAAACAAAAAACAGTTAAAGATTATTTTGTCGGTAAAAAAGAAGTTCCCTGGTGGGTAATTAGCTTTTCAATTGTTGCTGCAGAAACGAGCACATTAACTTTTATCTCAATTCCCGGACTAGCATATCTTACCAATCTTAATTTTCTTCAATTAACTTTTGGATATTTAATTGGAAGAATAATTGTTGCGCAAGTGTTTTTGCCTGCGTATTATAAAGGCGAACTCTCAACGGCATATTCTTATCTTCAAAATCGATTTGGAAATAAAACGCGCTCACTAGCATCTGTAACGTTTTTATTTACAAGAACGGCGGCAGATGGTGTAAGACTTTTTGCAACTGCTATTCCCCTTTATTTAATGCTAGATATTTCTCCAATTATTGCAATAATAATAATTGCAATCGTTGCGCTGCTCTATACTTTTACTGGTGGATTAAAAGGTGTAATCTGGGTTGATGCCATTCAGATGTTTATTTATATCGGCGGGGCAATTATTGCAGGGATTTATTTGATAAATAATATTCCTGGAAACATCGGAGAGATTTTATCATCAACAGAAATATCTTCTAAGCTAAGTGTTTTTAATTTTGGATTTGAGAATGGGATTGCCGGATTTTTTTCACAGCCATATACTTTGTTAAGCGGATTGATTGGCGGAGCTTTTCTTTCAATGTCATCTCACGGAACTGATCAGCTTATTGTACAAAGATTATTAGCAGCAAAAGATCTTGGAGAAAGCAAGAAGGCGCTAGTAACAACTGGTATAATAATAATTTTTCAGTTTGCTTTATTTTTGATCGTTGGCGTTTTATTGTATGCTTATTACGGATTAATTAATGTTAAGTCTGATGAAATATTTCCGAAATTTATTATCGAAGTTTTGCCATCCGGGGTTAAAGGAATTATTATAGCAGGATTATTCGCCGCCGCACTTTCTACTCTTGCAGGATCTATAACCTCACTTTCATCTTCTGTTATGTTAGATCTTTATATCCCATTCAAAAAAACTATTGATGAAAAAAAGAATTTATTGTATTCAAAACTGTTAACTATTTTTTGGGCAGTTATGCTAATATTTTCTGCATTCATTTTTATGGAAAGCTCTAAAGCAGTTGTTGAGGTTGCACTGAGTATCGCATCTTTTACTTACGGTGGTTTACTGGGTACATTTCTTTTAGGATTATCAAACAAAAAAATTAAGCAGAATCATGCTATTGCAGGATTTATATCTGCAATTGTAATTATGAGTTTCATAATTGTATTTAAAGTTGTAGCCTGGACGTGGTTTATTCTGATTGGCGTTTGTGTAACTCTTCTTGTAGGCAATGTATTCGAGATGCTAACAAGAAAACGGAATTGAATTTTTTCTTAAACTTTTTTAAAACATTATAAGTAAAAGCATCTTATATTAATTCTTCAACTCATTAGAGTATCCAACTAAATTTTTAACTTCTTTAACTTTTACTCAATAATTAATGTTAAAGTTTAAGTATCCATTTTCGCAACTAAACCTTATATTTATCATCGTAAAAAAACATTTCCTGATCAGCAGATAATAGAGACTAAAGAGGTAAATGTGGAGTTAATAGATTATTTAATCGTTATTGCTTATTTCATTTTTTCAGTTTCAATCGCCCTAGTTTATTCCAAAAGAGCAGGTAAAAGTACAAACGACTTTTTCTTATCAGGTAGAAATCTTCCCTGGTATTTAGCCGGTATATCAATGGTTGCTACTACCTTTGCCGCGGATACTCCACTTGCAGTTACTGAACTTGTCGCTAAAAATGGTATTTCCGGAAACTGGATTTGGTGGAATTTTGCTTTTGGTGGAATGCTTACTGTTTTTTTCTTTGCAAGATTATGGCGCCGTGCAGGAATAATGACCGAAGCCGAGTTTGCTGAAATTAGATACTCCGGGAAACCTGCAAGATTTTTAAGAGGCTTCCGTGCATTGTATCTTGGTTTGTTCATGAACGTGATTATAATCGGCTGGGTTAATAAAGCAATGACCTCAATCCTGCAAGGTATGTTTGGTATAGATGAATCAGTAGTAATGCTTTATGTATTTGGTTGTATGATTTTAGTTGCAATGTATTCAGCAATCTCAGGTTTGTGGGGTGTTGTAATTACAGATGCATTTCAATTTTTTATTGCAATGTTTGGATGCATTGTTCTTGCGATTATTGTAGTTAACTCTCCTGAAGTTGGCGGCATTGCCGGATTAAAACAAAATTTACCCGAGTATGTTTTTGAATTTTTTCCAACAATATCGGATGTTCCCTCCGCAGCAGGAACACTTGCGATGTCTGTCTTTTCATTCCTTGCATATATTGGAATTATTTGGTGGGCATCGTGGTATCCCGGAGCAGAACCCGGCGGCGGCGGATATGTTGCACAACGAATGATGTCTGCTAAAGATGAAAAACATTCTTTATTTGCTACCTTGTTTTTTCAAATTGCGCATTACGCAATAAGACCGTGGCCCTGGATTTTAGTTGGATTAGCATCACTCGTACTTTATCCGGAACTTACTGATTCACAAAAAGGTATGGGCTTTATTTATGCTATGCGTGATTTTCTTCCTGCTGGTTTGAAAGGATTATTAGTCGCAGCATTTTTTGCAGCTTATATGAGCACAATTGCAACGCAATTAAATTGGGGAACCTCCTATATCATAAATGATTTTTACAAAAGATTTGTAAATGAGGGAAAGGAAGAATCACATTATGTTTTCTCTTCAAGAATTGCCACAATTATTTTAATGCTTGTTTCGTTAGTTGTTACATTGTTCATAAATAAAATATCCGGTGCCTGGGCTTTTATTATTGAATGCGGCGCGGGTGTTGGTTTGGTTTTAATTTTACGGTGGTTCTGGTGGAGAATTAATGCATGGTCAGAAATCTCGGCAATGATTACTCCATTTATAATTTTTCCAATTCTAAAAAACGTTGGAATACTTTTTCCTTATAGCTTATTCATAATCGTACCGGGCACAACATTAGTCTGGGTAGTTGTTACATTTTTAACTAAACCAACCAGTGAAGATGTGCTTTTTTCCTTTTACAGAAAAATTCATCCCGGCGGTTTAATGTGGAAAAAGATTTCAACCAAACTGCCTGATGTTGAAAGTGATTCCGGATTTTTTAGATTGTTTATTAACTGGTTAATTGGAGTTATTTTAGTTTATTCAATTTTGTTTGGTACGGGAAAACTAATATTGGGTGAGATTACAGCTTTTATAGTTTATTTAATTGTTGCAGTAATTTCCGTTTCAATTATTTATATCAATCTTTCAAAAATCGGTTGGAAAACTGTTGTAAAATAAAATGTTTGATTTAGAAAAGTTAAAAAAGATAGAACTTGTAGTTTTTGATGTTGATGGAACCCTGGTAAATGATGAAGGTGAAATTGGGGATAGAACAAGACAGCTGATAATGAGTCTCAAAAAATGCGGTGTGCTTTTTTCATTTGCATCCGGTCGTTTGCATTCGGCATTGTTGCCTTTAGCAGAAGATTTAAAAATATACTCACCGTTAATTTCTTTGGATGGCTCTGCAATAAAAAGCGTTACTGGTAAATATTTTGTTTATAGATCTTTTCTTAAACAGAGCCAGGTTAAAAAAGCAATTGAATATTCTGAAAAATATCTTTTAAACATTGCTCTTTGTCATACAGAAGCGATTTATTATACTGAGCAAAATTCCGTAATACCAAAATTAATGGATAAGTTTGGTGCTGTATATGAAGAAGTTAATTCGTATGATGATCTTACAACCAAAACATTAGAAATTGTTTTTGCTGGTGATAATAGACGAGCAGTTGAGTTTGTTAGGGATAAATTAAGTTTTCCATTAACATTTGGAACTACGGTTTCATTTTTCAGATCCCAAACTCACGAAGGAATTTATTATCTTGAAGTACGAAGATCAGGATCATCTAAAGGAAAAGCGATGCAACGTTTACTTAAATTTTTAAGAATAAAAGAAAGTAGAACCGCTGTTTTAGGCGATTGGTATAATGATCTTAGTTTATTTAAGTCTAAAGGACTAAAGATTGCCCTTAGTAATGCAATTCCTGAATTAAAAAAAGAGGCAGACTATGTTCTTGAAAAATCGAATAACGAAGAAGGTGTTTCTGAATTTTTGGAAGCCTTATTAAAAGCTAAAATATCTTAACTATGAACGAAGAACAAAATATTGTAACGCAAACTGGGATTAAAAGAAAAATAATAATCGGGTTAATTACAGTTATCCTGATTGTTATGATGTTTCCTAAAGGCGAGTCTATTGAATCAGAAGTTACTGAAGGCGCAATTTGGACAAACGATGATTTGATTGCCCCTTTTAGTTTTCCCATAATAAAAGAAAAACAGACTTATCAAAAAGAAGTATTAGATGCTGAAATATCTGTGTATCCGGTATTTAACAGTATTACATTAAAAGGTAGTGATTCATTAAAAGCTTTTGCAGAATATATAATCAGTGTAATAGATGAAAATCTTGACAAACGATCTGTTCCATATTTAAACCCCACATTCTTAAGTTCAAAAGCATTTACGCAGTTTTTAACTTTACGTCAGCAGCAAAGAGATTTAAATCGCGGAAGGGATAAAATAATAGATAATTTGTTTACCTACGCCGGAAGTATTGCTGATGCTATTAACAAACGAGGAATTTTAAATCTTGAAAGTGATGCTAAAATTAGGGATAGTATAGCAGTTAGGGTTGGAAACATTGATCGGATTGAACCGATAAGTAAATTTTATTTTTATGATCAGGCGAGAAGAGAAACGCGAAATAAGATTAGAGAACTAAATTATTCTGAAGAAATTAAAGAAGCATTAATTGAGTTTACAGTTCATTTCGTTTATCCAAACATTGTATATAATGAGGATGCAACTAACTTAGAAATTGAACAGGCAAAAAATAATGTTTCTAAGTATGCAGGTATTGTTAATGAGAATGAAAGGGTGATAGCAAAACATGATCGTATTACTAAACAGGTTAAATTAAAGATTGAATCTTATAAAGAAGCCAAAGGGGAGTCGATTGGGTCTGAAGGAATTATTTTACAATTTATTGGTAAATTTTTACACATATCATTTTTTATAACCATTCTGGCTATTTATTTATATCTGTTCAGAAAAAAAATCTTTTATGATAACACCAAGATTGTATTAATCTCTATCTTGGTAGTATTCGTATCATTTGTAACTTATCTTATAAATCACATTGCAATAAAAGCTCCAATTCATTTTTTAATTTTTGTTCCTGCCGCCTCAATGATATTTACGATTGTATTTGATTCAAGGGTTGGATTTTATTTAACAGTTATTCTTTCTTTGATTGTTGGTGCTTTAAGAGGTAATGATTATAGTTTTATGGCAATGAATTTTATTGCAGGCGGATTATCCGTTTATACTGTGCGGGATATAAAAAACCGTACACAAATCTTCCGTTCATTCCTTTTCATTTTAATCGGTTACACAGCATCTATTTTAGCCTTTGGATTAGAAAGATTTGCTCTTGCAGAAACGATGTTAATTGAATTTGCATTTGCTGCTTCCAATGCTTTAATAAGTCCTGTGCTTACTTATGGTTTATTAATTTTCTTTGAAAGACTTTTTAACATAACAACAGATTTAACTTTATTAGAACTTTCTAATTTTGACAGACCATTGTTACGTGAACTTGCAAGAAAAGCGCCCGGTACATTTAATCATTCGATGACGATGGGGACAATTGCAGAAGCAGCGGCAGAAAAAATTGGCGCAAATTCATTACTTGCCAGGGTTGGTGCGTATTATCATGATATAGGCAAGACAACTGAACCGCAAGGGTTTGTAGAAAACCAGATGAATAGTCAAAATTTGCATGAGAGTCTGCCGCCGGAAGAAAGCGCACAAATGATTCTTAAACATGTTAATGAAGGAATTGAATTAGCCAGACAACATAAATTACCGCAGGAGTTAATTGATTTTATTCCCATGCACCACGGTACAACGGTAAGTACATTTTTTTATGAAAAGGCTAAAGCACTGTATGGTGAAGACAAAGTAAAAGTTGATGATTATAAATATCAAGGACCCAAACCAAATTCCAGAGAAACTGCAATTGTTATGCTTGCAGATGGATGTGAATCGGCTGTTAGATCTATAACTGAACCAGATCCCAGTAAAGTTGAAAATATGATTAATAATATTTTTAATTCAAGATTAAAAGAGGGTCAGCTTGATGATGCACCGATTACATTTAAAGATATATCAAAAATGAAAGAAGCTTTTCTTTCTATTCTTATTAGTCAACATCACAGAAGAATTAAGTATCCTAAACAGGAAGATGCAGAACAAGGAATAAGTTCGGAAAAAGAAAACTAATGGAGATGTTTCTAAAAGAATATCTTGCACACATCAAACTTGAAAAAAATCTCTCAAAAAACACTGTCTCTTCATACAAAAATGATATTACTGCCTTCATATCTTATCTAGAAAACAGGGGTATAGAGGACCCCTCAATTATTTCATCAAATGATATTGGCGGATTCTTTAAAACCTTAAAAGAGCTTGGTCTTTCCGGCTCATCATCCGCAAGGTACTTCTCTTCATTAAAGGGATTCTTCTTATATCTATTGAAGAACAAATACATTATAAAAAATCCAATTGAAAAAATAACAGCACCAAAAATTGCAAAAAAATTACCCGGAGTTTTGGATGTGAGTGAAATTGATAAAATATTATCAACACCGGATGTAAAAGAAAAGTTAGGTTTACGCGATAAAGCCATCCTGGAATTGTTTTATGCTTGCGGAACAAGAGTATCTGAATTAATAGATTTAAAAGTAAATGATCTTTTTTTTGATGATGAAATAATTAGAGTATTCGGAAAAGGCTCAAAGGAAAGACTGATTCCCATCGGCTCGAGTGCGATGAAATGGGTAGGTGAGTATCTAAAAAAAAGCAGACCTTTATTAATGAAAAAATCTAAAAGTGAAAATAATTTATTTCTCAATTCCCGCGGCTCAAGATTTTCTAGAATGGGAGTCTGGAAAATTATTGATCGATATGTAAAAGAAGCCGGAATAGAAAAAGAAGTACATCCTCATACTTTTAGACATTCATTTGCAACTCATTTGCTTGAAGGAGGGGCAGACCTAAGAGCCGTGCAGGAAATGCTTGGACATGCTGATATCTCTACAACTCAGATTTATACACATGTTGATCGTGATTACATTAAGCAAGTTCATAAACAATATCATCCAAGAGGCTAATTATGATGATTAAATTATTTATGAAATATTTTATGAGTTTAGTTTTTGTTTTAATAATATTTTTATCCTGCAATGATGTTAACGAAAACAATCTTGATGAAGATAATCTTAATAAAGAAATTGAAAATGCCCAACTTTCAGAATTTTCGGGATTTTATTTTGTCGGAAATTATGCTGGCAAACCCTCTATTTATATATATGATCATGAGACAGATAAATCCAAAATTTTCTGGCATTCCAATGATGAACGTGTAATTGATCTTTTAGTTTCACCCGATAATACTTCGGGTTATTTTATAACAAAGAGAAAACAACGATTAAAATCATCTCAGCCCGCAATTGAAAAAGGCAGATTGTACCGCATCGATTTTGAAATAAAAAAAGTTGAATCAATTACTCAATTAGAAGATGGTATTCAGATAATTCCTTTCTGGATGGATAACGATAGATTTACTTTAGTTATTAATTCCATTGATAAAACAATAGCTTCTTACGTCAATAAGAACACTCAGGTTTATAATCGTTTTGGTAAGCTGCTTTCTGACAATACAGAAGTATATGATTTAACAAAGGATGGTTATCCAATAACAAAACCGCCAACCCTAAATTTTAAATCACCCAACGAGTTATTTACAGCAG
>JBBQSH010000060.1:0-18187 GCA_038214015.1 Ignavibacteriales bacterium
TGAATTCTAAATTAGAAACTAACTTAAAAAACTTGCCCTCTTCTCCGGGTGTCTATCAATTCCTAAACAAGAATGGCAAAGTAATTTATGTTGGTAAGGCTAAAATCCTTAAGAACAGAGTAAGAAGTTATTTTCTGGAAAACCCCGGCTCTGCAAAAACTCTTGCAATGGTTAGCAAGATTGATGATCTGCAATTAGTTGTTACGGATAGTGAACTTGAAGCCTTGATTCTTGAAAACAATCTTATTAAAGAATTAAAACCAAGATATAATGTAACCCTTAAGGATGATAAATCATTTCCCTTCATTAAAGTTACAAACGAACTATACCCAAGAATTTATCCTACCAGAAAAGTTTTTAATGATGGTTCAAAATATTTTGGTCCATATACTGATGTAAGGAGTATGCGCGGCTCTTTAAGAATGATAAATCAGATTTTTAAGATACGAAGCTGCAAATTGGATTTGACAGAAAAAAATATTGCTGATAAAAAATTTAAAGTCTGTTTAGATTATCATATAAAAAAATGTGATGGTCCTTGTGAAAATCTCGTTAGTGCAAAAGAATACAACGAAATGGTTGATGAAGTTATCAAACTTCTAAAGGGTAAAACAGAAGATTTGATAAAAGACTTAAAATCAAGAATGCAAGCTGCAGTTGAAAATCTTGAATATGAAAAAGCTGCAGAACTTCGTGATAAGATTGATCAGTTAAATTCAATTTCATCAAAGCAAAAGATTGTAAATGATGATGAAGAAGACAGAGACATTTTTGCAATTGCTTATGAGGGCAAAGATTCAACTTGCGCTGTTTTTAATATTCGTTCAGGAAAACTTATTGGTAAGAAGCAGCTTAAACTTGCAATTGAAGATGGTGAAGAATTATCCAACATATATTCCGCAGCAATAAAGTTTTATTACGGTGATCAGGTTGAAATTCCCCGTGAGGTGATTGTTGAGATAGCACCGGAAGATGCAGATGCCCTTACTGAATGGCTGAGAATGAAATCAAACAGAAAAACAAAAATATTTGTACCTCAGCGCGGTGATTTGAAATCTCTTGTAAAAATGTGCAAGGAGAATGCAATTCTTCAGTTAAAGGAAATACAATTGCAGAAAATGAAAAATCTTGGCAATGTTTCTTATTCCGTTTCTGCACTACAACGAGATTTACGATTAAAAACACTTCCCAGAAAAATTGAATGTTTTGATATTTCTAACCTACAGGGAACTGACACAGTTGCAAGTATGGTTGTGTTTGAAGATGGAAGACCAAAAAAAAGTTTGTACAGAAAATTTATAATTAAAACTGTTGAAGGTCCGGATGATTTTTCCAGTATGCGAGAAGTTATTGAAAGAAGATACAAAAGATTGCAAGAAGAGAATCAACCGTTACCTGATCTGATTATGGTTGATGGAGGAAAAGGACAACTTTCCAGTGCTGTTGAGATTTTAGATAATCTTGGTTTCACTAACTACAATATTATAGGTCTTGCAAAAAGATTAGAAGAAGTATTTTTACCGAATAATTCTGATCCGGAATTAATTCCCAAAACTTCATCAGGATTAAAGTTGTTGCAGCAAGTCCGGGATGAAGCACATCGATTTGCAATTACTTTTCATCGGGCAAGAAGAAGTAAAAGAACAATAAAATCTGAACTAACTGACATAAAAGGAATTGGTTCTTCAATCGCTAAAAAGCTTCTTGAGACTTTTGGAAGTATTGAAGGAATTAAAAAGTCTAATTTTGAAGAATTAGAAAAAATTGTTGGTAAGAAAAAAGCTGAATTATTAATAAATCATTTTAAGCTATAAATTTATTCGCTATCAGTAAGAGATAATTTGTTCATTACTTTTATTGACAATGAATAAAATCTATAAGTTTGTTTATCTTTGCTTCAGAAAAAATTAGATAAAAATGCAAAACCAAATAAAAACATATTTGTTAGCTTCAATAATCTTTATAGTTATTTCATGTAAAGAAAATGTTAAAGAAAAACCATTTGAATTTAATGGGCAAAGTTTCTATAAGCTGGTTATAAATTCTATAAACGGTGATGAGAATAGTAAAAATATTCTTAACGGACTTTTTACATTTGATGCAGATCTTAAGTCTTATAACAAAATTGAGATTGACAGCATTGAAATAAACAATACTAATTACTACACACTTCTAATAGAGAACCAAAATCCTATATACAATTTATTTGCCATTGTTGATAAGGATTTGAATATGATTCTTAAAGACGAATCATTAAATGGTTATCTAAATCTAAATTTTAAAAAATCAGGTTCCAGAAGATTTGCTGTTATTACTGAAGATTTTAATTCTAAAGATGTAATTCAGCTTAATAGAATTTCTTTTTACTCACTCGAGCAATATTCATCAGAACTTGTTTTCCGCCAATTCACAAAAATTAAAACATCAAATAAGGAAGTTGAACAAGTTTTATCCAGCATTTCTGATACGGCAATAGTTACAAGCATTGTTAATCTAAATTCTAAAACTAGTAAAACATCAAAAGATGTTTTTAGTTTTGATGTTGGAAATAATAAATATGTGAGCAATAAAAATTTGTTTGATAGTCTTGTTTACAAAGAAGTCCGAAGTATGAAAGTCCAGTACAAAAATCCTCAGATTACGGATGCAGAATCAATACTTAGATTTTTCGATGGGAAAGGTTCAGATAATTCTTCAAGTCAAATTAGTATAAGTGAAAATGATTTTGAAATTGTTCTTGACGGCACCTGGAAAAAACTTGGCAGCATTGCAATATCTAATCTTGTAAAACAAAAACTAAAGGGAATTAAATTCATTAGCGGTAAAATGGGTGCGTCAATTTCACTTGCGGCAATTGCTCCAACAGATTCTGCTGAAAATTATTTTAGTGAAGTATTAAAAAACCGTGATGAGATAAAAAGTGAAATGCGTTTTTCAGATAAGTTGATTGACAACAAAAATATCTATCAGTTATTTGAGTTTTCCTGTCCAACAAAAAAGATTTTAATTATACTTGAAACTCCAAAATCAACATACGAATTAAATAAAGTTCATTACGAAGAAATTATAAAATCATTTTTGATAAAGTGCTGATGTACAAACAATTATTTTTGCTTCATAAATCTGAAAACGATAAAGCTCTTTCACACTTTAAAGACGTTATATTAAATCATCTTTCCGAGCTTTCAGGTAAAGCAATTAATCTAGCAAAGGTTGAAAGTAATTTATTACTTGATCAAAAATTTTCTTACTTTTTTGAAGTTGAATTTGAATCCAAAGATAAAATGAATGAATTGATGAACTCCAAAACGGGTAAACAGCTTACAAAAGACTTGATGGATTTTCATCAAATGATAACAGTGATTTCTATTAACTACGATAATATAGAATGAATTTATACTTAATACGACACAGCATAGCAGAAAATATTTCTATCGATAAAAAAGATTTTGATCGTGAACTTACGGAAGAGGGTAAGTTTGTAATTATGAAAACCTCTGAAGCATGGAAAAACTATATTAGTAATGTAGATGTTGTTTTAACTTCCCCGTTTATGCGTTCTATACAAACAGCAGAAATAATTTCTTCTAATCTACAAGAGATACAAAACGTTATTAAAGATAACAATCTTGGGACAGGCAGTAGAACTGCGGACTTGATTGATCTTCTTAATTCATTAGAATACAAAAACGTTGTGGTAGTTGGTCATCAACCGGATTTATCTCAACATATAAACAATTTTTGCGGAACTGGAAGTTTTAATCTTGCATTCCCTCCTGCCTCACTTGCAAAAATTGAGTTTGAGAATAGTATTAAGTACGGAAGAGGACGATTGATTTATTTTGTACCTCCAATTGTTCATATCTAATTAGAGTAATTTTTTTTGTGTCATTCCCGTGAAAACGGGAATCTAAAAACATTAATCAAAAGTAGATCCCCACTTTCGAGCTTGTGTGATAATCTCAAAAACGATGGTAGCCGCAGGCTTCAGCCTGCGAAACTAGAATAAAAACGCAACCTGAAGGTTGCGGCTACCCTTGAAAAAATAGTTTTCACACAGCCTCTTTCGTGGGAATGACAAAATAAAGGTTACTTTAAAGAATCTTAAGACGGTTAGTAGGTTACCACAAAAAAAGGGGCACACAGTTACACAAATTATATACTGACCGCTGCTTCCTTCCGGACCTGACGGGGTTGGGTATTAACCTGTTAACCGGTGCCCTAAACTCTAAATCTTGGGCTGTTAAAATGTAGAATTTTATTCTCTCTTCCAAGCATTTATAAGTTTCACAAAATATTACTTCTCGCACTTCTCAAATATATTTCCTAAATTACTATTAAGATTTAACCCAAAAAGGTTGAGGCTTTTATGAAACAAAAATATTTCCTAATTCTTCTTTTTCTCCTTTCATTTAGCATTGAGCATTCATCATTTAACATTGCGCAGGCAACTGTGCGTTATGTTAGTAAGTCCGGCACCAGCACCCCGCCCTACATAAGCTGGCAAACTGCCGCAGACAGCATACAAAAGTGTATAAACATTTGCAGTTCTAGTGATACGGTTTATGTTGGTAATGGCATTTACAAAGAAAACCTTGTTATAAACATACAAATATTTTTAAGTGGGTTCTCAATGGATTCGACAATTATTGATGGAAGAGGGATGGGCGATCTTACTATACTTATTAATCAAAATTGTAGTTTAGAAAATTTTAATATATTAGGAAAAGCCATAGGCACTGGATATGGAATATTCAGTGTTACCAATTCACCAACAATCGGAATTAGAAATTGTATTATTAGAAATACTGGAAGAGGCATTGCTGTTACTGGGTTAATTGCAATAAATATTATTCTAACTGATTTGAGAAGCGGAATTATAAGTGCAGCTAACCCAAATACTGATAATTATATTACAAATTGTGTTATGTCATTGAGCCTAGAAAATGCAAATGGGATTAACGTATCAGGTCCAAATTATGCCAACTACGATATTTTTAATAATATAATACTTTTCACAGGTGATGCCAATCCATACGATGGTATATCTATAGGAGCACCAAGAAGAGTGATAATTAAGAATAATTTAGTTAGCGGATTCCCACACAATATTTTTATTGATTCCGTGCCAGATACTGTTTTTATTAAAAATAATATACTTTGTTACCAGAGACCATATGGTTTAGGAAGTATTAGGACTTCAGGTAATCGTGTGATTGCTAATAATATAATACTTTCAAAAAATGGCACAGGTATAGATCATAGTGGCAGTGGTTTTGTAAGGTCTAATTATAATATTTTTTGGGAAAATACTGCAGCTAATTTAAGTGGTGTTACTTATGGTGATAGTGATATAATTGCCGACCCAATGTTTGTAAACGACACAATACCAACTGCAAACAATACTTATGACTTTCACCTACAGACTTATTCACCTGCAATAGATAAAGGCGATCCAACTATTTTAGATTTAGATGGCAGTAGAAGCGATATCGGAATGTATGGTGGACCTTTTAGCGAAACTTACACCTACCAGGATTTAGCTCCTCTTGCCCCAAGAAATCTCTCTGCCTTTGTTGACACAAACTTAATTTTAGTTAAATGGAACAAGAACACAGAAGCAGATGCAGCCTTCTATAAGGTTTACAGGGATACGATTATAAATTTTCAAATAGATTCAACAAAACTTATTTCATCACTAATAGATACTTTCTTTATCCACCTGCCACCATATAACAGCAGCAAATATGTTTATAAAATAACCTGTTTAGATAATCAAGGCAATGAATCACAGCCATCACAGGAGCTTGTAGTTAACATTACTTCCGTTTCAAATGGCGAATACCCGATGACAATTAGTGACTATATTCTTTACCAGAACTATCCGAATCCTTTTAACCCAAGCACAAAAATTGGATACCAGTTAAAGGAAAGAGCTTATGTAAAATTGATGGTCTATGATATAAAAGGTGAACTTGTAAGTGTACTTGTAAACAAAGAACAAAACTCTGGATATTACAAAGTGGAATTTAATTCTCAAGTAGGCAGTACGCAGGAGGCAGTCGGCAATTCAATGGCATCAGGAATATATCTATATAGGATTGAGGTAATTGGCGAAGGAAGAATACCTGTTTACACTGAGATGAAAAAAATGTTGATGATAAAGTGACTTTGTCACTTTATCAGAAATCCCGATACAATCGGGACTGATAATAAGATAAAAACCTCTCGGTTTCCATCTTCTTGCCAAGGAGAGGGATTATGGGTGATGTTAAGAAAGGAGATGATCTTATGAATGTTTTTACAGTTTCATTTTAAAATTAACTAACAAAATATTTTTCACTTACTCAGGGGTTTGGTTATGAAAACTTTAATCATAAAAATATTTCTTTTTCTTTTTTGCTTTAGTTTTTTTGTCCCAGCTCAAAATTGGATCAAAGATTATGATGGGATACCAATTCATACCGGTTTATGGATGGGTTGGTCAAATGTACCGGGCGCACTCGATAGTATGTCTAAAATTGTTGACGTAGTTTCTGCAGATATTGGAATAGTAGATGATCAAGCCAGAAATCCATTGGCACAAATAGATACGCTAAGAAATCACGGATTGAAACTTATACCAGTAAGAACCAGAACAACAATAAACTCAACAATCTATAATTGGATACAACATTATACTGATGCAAAATTTTGCATTTGGGAAGCTGAAGGTACTTCCCCCGGTTTTGGTGATGCTTCGCTTGAACATAGTTCGAACATTATGACTGAATATACAGATGCAGACACCACTTATCTTAAACTTAATTTAAATGCTGCCGGATTGTCAGATACAAATTTAATTTGGGGTCCTTTTTATGTGCAGGATGCTGTTTACTATGCTTCTCAGGATAACATAACAGAGGTAACATATACGGCTAATTTTAGGTTAAAGTTAGATTACATCAATGGTATTCCGAATGGAAATGATAATCCGAATGATTCGGTTTGTATTATACAGGTTACATATTCAACACCACAAGGAACGCAAGGTTTAGCTTGTACACATATTGTAAAGGATTCAACAATTGTCAGAAGTAAATTAAAATATTATTTTTTTGACTTTCCATTAATTTACAAATTAAATACAAATGACTGCGATGGATCGAGTACTAATGGAATACCACAACAAAACACATTTCATTCATCTACCAGAAGAGATACCTTACTACCTGGTCCACGAAATGCAAAAGAATATGTTGAATTCAGAGTAGTTTGGCTTGGTAAGCCGCAATACCTTTTATCTATTGATAAGATAACTGTTTCTGATACAAGAGGTCAAGAATTGTTTGGTGCTGATTCCTTATTTCATAGGAATAAAATTCTTGTACAAGCCAACACCGCAGATTCATTAAATGCTGACAGTACAATTGTTGGTTGGCTTGGAATAGATGAACCAGTATCAATTGATATATTTGAACCTATAAAACTTGTAACACAATTACTAGATAACAACAGTCAGGAAGCACAACCTTTGTGGTTACCTCTTATGGGTAAATGGGATGGCGCATTTAGAAACAGAGGTGATATCCATGGTGCAATGGGATTAAGCCCCTGGACGGAAATGAAAAAAAGAATTGGGAATATGAATGTGTGGCAAGATTTTTATTTGTATGATTATCCTTGTAATGAAAATAGTACAGAAACTGTATGTCAGGGTGACTGGCGCTCCACAAATATATGGCGTATGGCAGAACTAAATTACAAACAGGCTTATGAACTAAATCCAAATTTCGGAGTTAGTCTTCAATGCGGTGAAATCCATAATACTCAAGCATATGAACGAAATATTGGTTCTCACGAATTATTGTACAATACTAATATAGCTCTTATGTATGGCGCAAAGTTCATTTCACTTTACTCATATTTTGCTCAAAGAAATACCGACAGTTGCCTTTCGGGTTGGATTTGTCGAGCAATTGTAGATATTTTACCCAATGGTTCCTTAGATTATACACAAAAATATTACACTTTAAGAGATACAATAAGTCCAAGATTAAAAGGCTTATATGGTAAAACAATCAAGCAATTAGAACCAGCCCCGTTAAAGTTTCTTGGCAAAGATATATTGATCGATCCTGATTACTCAAGTTATTATAGTTATATAGATTTTATTGAAGCTGAGGGCAGCCAGACTGATACCTGCATAGTTGATCTCGGTTTATTCACTGATCCTGAAGATAATTCTTCCAGATACTTTATGACAATAAACAGATATTACAGTACGTTTGGCAATATGACTTTCGGACTGAAGGATCTAAGCATATATAAGAACTGGCAAATTACTGATCTTATGGATACATCTGGTGTTTCTCTTGTTGCATACAATAACAAAGTTGAATTTAGTGATACAATAATTCCGGGTGATGCTAAGCTTTACAATATTTTACCTGTTTTAAGAAAAGGCGGAACAATTGCTGAGAATGATACGGTATTTTATAACTCAACTTTAATAGACAATATGTTTATCAACTCTGCAAAGACAGTTTACATTAAACCAGGTATGTTTTATACAATTCAGGATACAATAACTTTACAAGGCTCAGGCAGTAGTATCACCGGAGAAGGTTACCTAGAAGTTGCTCAAGGCGGCGAAGTGGTTATTTATAACTGGACAAACTCTCTGTTCAAAGGAAAACAAAGCAATCATCCAAAGTTATTCTGGGGCAAGTTTGAAGGCAGTGGACATACAGGTTATAAAATATATCGCAAAAAAGAAACTCCCGGTTTTGTAGAAATAGCATCACTTTCTAATTCAGCAAAAACATTTATAGATACCACAGTTATAATAATAGATGGGCTGTCACAAGCAAATGAAGCAGTGGCAGAGTATTATGTAAAGGCTATCTACAATTATGGCAGAAGCAGCAGCAATTCAAATACAATAATCTATTTAAGGGTAGAAGGCAGTGCTCAGGAAAAACAAAGCTCAGGATTAACAAGAGATAATTTTACATATCAATTGCAGCAGAATTACCCGAATCCCTTTAACCCGATAACACAGATAAACTACAGTATAGAAAATGACGGCACAGTAGAACTTGAAGTTCTGAACATACTTGGGGAAAGAGTTGCCAGCCTTGTAAACGAGTTTAAGACCAAAGGCAATTACACAGTTCCATTTGATGCTTCACATCTTGCAAGCGGAGTTTATGTGTACAAATTACAAGCTGGTGATTTTGTTAATTCAAAGAAGATGATACTATTAAAATGATCTTATGCAAATTTATACACCCAGTTCCCCAAAAGGGACTGGGTGTGTTTTAACGAAAAAAATGTACGAGTAAAAATTTATTTTTCTTTTTTTTGATGTTTAAAACTATTTCTCTCCCAAAAAACTCCATCTTCATAACCCTGGATTGATTTATCTTTATCTGCTATATCTATTCTCTTTAAAGAAAGTGAAGCAAAAATTCCATCAATTTCAACGCCGCAAAACTTTCGGTTAAGCTTTTTTGCTGTTACCGCTGTAGTACCGGAACCAAGAAATGGATCAAACACTAAATCATTTTCATTAGTACTTGCAAGAATAATTTTAGCAAGCAGCTTTTCCGGTTTTTGAGTTGGATGATCAGTGTTCTCCGGCATAGACCAGAATGGAATTGAAATGTCGGTCCATAAATTTGATGGATGAGTTATTCTAAAATTCTTTCCATTTTCGGATTGCCAATCCTTCGGCGCACCTTCTTCTGTTTTATAAGGCGCTCTTACCATTCGTTTAAGTTTTACAGCATCAACATTAAAAGTAAATCGTTCTGATAACGTGCAATACCAAATATCTTCATAAGAATTTTTCCAATTGTCTTTTGAGCCTCTTCCCTTTTCGCGTTCCCAGGTTATTCTGTTACGTATTAAAAAATATTTTTTCAAAACGTTGTAGGCTGGAATTGAAGTTTTCCAATCGCAGCAGAAATAGATTGAAGCATTTGGTTTTAAGGTTCTAACTAATTTAGAAATCCAGCTATCCAGCCAGTTTTCATAATCATCATTCTTCATCTCTTTAAAGTTAACTGAGGAAAAATTTTTATTAAGATTATAAGGTGGATCAAGGAAAAGAAGATCAACAAAGTTATCGGGTAAATAATCCATCACTTCAAACACATCCTGATTAATAATCTTACTGCTGATATCTGATAATTCTGTTTTGCGATTTAGTTTTAACAATTTACCTGCATAAGATTTAATCTCAGCATCGCCGATATTGATTGTACGATTTAAAGGTGCTCTTGTCTTTTTTAACAGCGACATTGGATTAGAATTTTGATTAGGAAAATTTGATGTCTGAATATTTATTTTTTAGAAGAACAATTTCTTCCAATATCATTTCAAACTGTTCATAAACTTTTTTGAATACTCGTAATGATTCTTCACTTATATTATTATCTAGAGCCATTCCTTCAAGTGTTTTAAAATTATCGAGCACACACTCTATGCCCAATGTAAGCGATGACCCTTTTAATTTATGCACATAAAATCTAAGATGATCCGCATTATTTTGAAAAATAGCATTTCGGATTGATTCAATATTCTTAGGAATTTCTCTTGTATAGATATCAAGCATTTCTTTGAAGAACGCGAGATCAGAATCAGTTTTAAGATCCTGTAAAAATGAAATCTTTTTTTCTTCAATAAACTTTAGTTCAATTTCAGATTCAATTGCTTTTCTGGTTTCAACATGCTTATCACTGAGAATTTTATCTGCCCACTTATTAATTATTTTTCTAAGCTCCTCTAGGTTTACTGGCTTGCTGATGTAATCGTCCATTCCAACTTTAAGATAATTTTCTTTATCTCCGGACATCGCATTTGCAGTCATGGCAATAATAATCGGTTGTTTCTTTACTGACGAAAGAGATCTAATAATTGAACATGCCGTAAGTCCATCCATCTCCGGCATAGAAATATCCATAAAAATAATATCGTACTCAATCATTTCAACAGCATCTACAGCCTCTTTACCATTTGATGCAATATCAGCATTAAAACCAATTCTTTGCAGCATACGTGTTGCAACCATTTGGTTTACATTGTTATCCTCAACCAGAAGCACTTTTAACTTATCACCCACCGAAAATTTCTGAACTTCTTTTTCCACTGAAGTAATATTAGAAGTGCTAAATCCGCCCTCAATAAAACTGAGAATGGTTTGGTGCAGCTGCTTTCTTCTAACAGGTTTGTCAAGCATTCTACAAAATGGATTATCAAATTCTGCGATTACTAAATCTTTATTTTTAGCTTTTATGAGAATGAAACCAATATTCTTTTTAGGTACGGAAATTTTTATTTCATCAATCAGTGAATGCACCTTACTACTGAGTCCCAATGTGTTAATTATGAAAAGATCAAAGTCAGGTCGATTTTCAAATCTAGTTTTAAGTTCAGAAAGATCCGTTATCAAATCAGAACTCATCCGCCATCGCTTAACAAGATTATTCAACATTGTTCCATTGGATTTATTCTGATCAATAATTAAAACCCTTTTTCCCAGCAATTTAGGTGAAGATTCAAACAAATAAACTTTTTTATCAGATGTAACTGATTCAGCTTTAATTGTAAAGTAAAAATTGCTTCCTTTACCTTCCACACTTGTAAATCCAATTTCACCACCCATCAATTCAACAAGTCTTTTGCTGATGACTAATCCTAATCCGGTTCCGCCAAAAATTCTTGTTATTGATGAATCAACCTGACTAAATGGCTTGAACAATTTATCGAGTTTATTTTCAGGAATTCCGAGTCCTGTATCTCTAACATTAAATTTGAATAAATACTCTTTAAAATCTAAATGCTCAGAAGTAACACTTATTTCAACTTCTCCCTTATGAGTAAACTTAACTGCATTACTTAACAGGTTAGTTAGAATCTGTCTAAGCCTGGTAATATCACCATTAATTGCATAAGGAGTATTTTTATCAATGTTATAAAATAGTTCAATATCCTGTTCAGCTACTTTTGTAGAAATAAGATCCATAGAATCTTCAATGCATTCCCGCAAATCAAAAGGCTGAGATTCAAGTTCAAGCTTTTCTGATTCGATTTTCGAGAAATCAAGTATATCATTTATAATAACGAGTAGCTGCTCACCGCTTAGTCTGATAGTATTAACATAATCTTTCTGTGATTCACTTAGCATTGATTCAAGAAGTAATCCTGTCATACCAATTACTCCATTCATTGGTGTGCGGATTTCGTGACTCATAAGCGCCAGAAACTCACTTCTTGCCTTAGCTGCTTTTTCAGCTTCTCTAACAGCAATATCTAATTCAACATTTTTACGGATCAACTCTTCACGGAATTTATTTTTCTTAAGCACCTCACCAATAGTAGCAGCCATCGCACTTAAAATGGATTCTTCATCATTACTCCAAATACGATCCGAATGACATTCATCAAATCCTATAAAACCCCAATAAGCGCCTTCAATCAATATCGGAACCAGAATTATTGATTTAATATTTTGATCAATAAACACTTCCTGATTTTCTTTGGGCAGATTTTTTATAAGAAACTTCAACGATTCCCCGTTTGAAAAAGCTTCATAAAATTTTAATGATGCAAAACGTGAGTAAGATAATTTTCCTAATAAGTTATCTTCCAATTGTGAGTGAACTGCTTCAGCAGTCCATTCAAAAAGCGGAGTAAAATAAAGCTCGCCGGTTTCTTCATCTTCCATATGCTTATAAATATAAACACGATCAGCCTCTGCTGCCTCACCTAATATTTCAAGTGCAATATTAAATCCATCTATGTATGCTGAATCTATTATTAATGCATTTGTTGCTTTAGCTATACCTTGTAAAAGTCTTCCCTTCTTTTCAAGTAATTCTTCACTAACTTTTCTTTCACTGATATCCCTAAATATGCTGAGTACAAATCTCTTGCCATCTGAGGCATCAATCATTGAATTAGAAATTTCAAAAAATAATTTTTTCCTATTCCAGAGGATAGCACTCGATTCAACATAATCTTTAACCATACCTTGAATAAAATTCTGCTTGTAATTGGCGATAGAAACTTCAGGTTTCTCTTCTAAGTACAAATCACTAATTGGTCTGTTTATTAACTCGCTAATACTTTTCCCAAATAACCGAGCAAAGGCATTGTTACATAATACTATTATTCCATCCTGATCAGTTAACCTCATTCCATCTTTGGAATTTTCCCAAATAGCTTTAAAAATATTCTCAGAGCTTACAAGTTTCTGCTGCGTTTCAATTCTTTGTCTTATATCCCGTATAGTTCCTTGCCCCATTAATTTGTCATCAATTTCTACGACCTTTCCGGTAATTTCAACGGGAATAATATCACCATTTTTATGAAGCATATCTGCTCCAAAAGTGATTAAACTACTTTCTCTAAAAAGGATGGATATTTCTTTAAAGTAACCATTCATTTTTTCGCGTTTGATAAAATCAGCAATAGATCTACCAAGAATTTCTTCCGGATAATATCCAAGCAGATGAAATGATGATTGACTGATAAAATTTATTTTACCGGTTGGTGAGATTCTAAAAATTACATCCAACGATGAAGCAAGTAATGATTCAAGTTGATGGACTGCTGATTTTTGACCAGAATTATGTGTGTTTATCAATTTCTTATTTAGATTAAATTCTTTTCGAGAATCAATTTAATATTTTTACCTATTAAAATTAAATTTTACAGCTATAATCCCAAAAGTAACTCCATTTTCCTTGCTTACACATTGCCAAATATTTAAGTTTCGTGTAACAATAATTTCTAATTTTATAAGGATTTTTTATGAAGCGAACAATAGTTTCAATGCCTGGTGATGGCATTGGTAAAACAGTATTACCAGAAGCAATAAGGGTTTTAAATGCAGTCGGTTTTGACGCCGAATATGTTCACGGAGATATTGGTTGGGATTTTTGGTGCAGTGAAGGGAATGCACTTCCACAACGTACAATCGATCTGATTGATAAACATAAAATCGGTTTGTTTGGCGCTATCACATCTAAACCCAAAGATGCTGCAGATAAAGAACTTGACCCATCTTTAAGTGGAAAAGGATTTGTTTACTTTTCACCTATCGTTGGTTTAAGACAAAAGTTTAATCTTGATATTTGTATCAGACCTTGCCAATCATTCAAAGGAAATCCATTAAACTTTATCATAAGAAATGGACAAGGTGGGTTTGATGAACCATTAGTTAATGCTGTTATCTTCAGACAGAACACAGAAGGTCTTTATGGTGGTGTTGAATGGACCAATCCTCCTAAACAAGTTCGAGATGCGTTAGAAACTCATACTAAAATGAAATTCTTTAAAGATGTTCCGAGTGAAGATATGGCGATCTCAACACGAATTGTTACAAGAAATGCATCAAGAAGAATTATCCGCGCAGGATTTGAGTATGCAAAAAAATATGGCTACACAAATCTTACGCTCTGCGAAAAACCAAATGTACTAAGAGAAACTTCAGGTATGATGTTTAAGGAAGCAAAAGAAATTGCAAAAGAATATCCCGGCATTGCTTTGTGGGATACTAACATTGATGCACAAATGATGTGGCTTACAAAAAATCCTGAGACTTACGGAGTTATCGTTGCAGAAAATATGTTCGGTGATATTATTTCTGATGGTTTTGCAGGATTAGTTGGCGGGCTTGGTTTTGCTTGCAGTGCAAACATTGGCGAAGAAGTTGCAGTATTTGAACCAACACACGGAAGTGCTCCAAAATATCAGGAATTAAATCCATCTATCGTAAATCCAATTGCAATGATGTTAAGTGCGTGTATGATGCTTGACCATATCGATGAAAAAGCAAAAGCTGATAAGATTAGAAATGCAATTGCAAAAGTTGTTGAAGAAGGTAAAGTAAAAACGTATGATATGATGAAACTTCGTGGTGGTCCGGATGTATTTAGTAAAGGTGCTTGCACAACGCAGCAGATGACAGAGGAGATTATTAAAAATCTCTAACTAAATGGTCATTGCGAGGAACGAAGCAATCTGTCCGTTCTGATAGATTGCTTCACTCGAATTCGCCGCGGCGAATCGTTCGCAATGACAATTAATAGATAAAAATGAACGGAATAGAATTAGTTCTAATCGCATTAGGAGTGTTTGTTGCAGCTTATAAGCTGTACGGCGGATTTTTAACCAAACGACTTGATGTAAACAACAACAAACAAACTCCTGCACACACTATGTCAGACGGCGTTGATTACTGTCCCGCTAAAGCTCCTGTCCTGCTGGGTCATCACTTTGCATCAATTGCTGGTGCAGGTCCAATTGTTGGTCCAGTAATAGCGGCAGGATTTGGTTGGATGCCAGTTTATCTTTGGGTAGTATTTGGTTCAATATTTATCGGTGGTGTTCATGATTACGCCAGTATTATTGCATCAGTTCGGCATCAAAGTAAATCAATCGGATTTATTATTCAACAATACATTGGAGTAAGTGGCAAAAAACTTTTCATAATCTTTGCATGGGCAACATTAATTCTTGTGATAGCTGTCTTTACAATTATTGTTGCTGATACTTTTACTCATATTCCGAGTGCGGGGACTTCATCAATATTATTTATGCTTCTTGCCGTCTTATTTGGAATTGCAATTTATCGATTAAAAGTTCCTTTGTGGATCGCAACATTAGTTGGAGTGGTTTTACTTTTCTTATCAATTCCTGCAGGTAATTTATTTCCAATACAACTTGATGCTTTAACCTGGCAGTTAATTTTATTTGCATACATTTTTATTGCATCAACAGTACCTGTTTGGATATTGCTTCAACCAAGAGATTACTTGAACTCATTCTTTCTTTATGCATTAATGTTTGGCGGACTAGTTGGAGTTTTCTTTGCAGCGCCATCAATTAATATTCCGGCATTCAGCACTTTTTCATTAGATAAAGTCGGATATCTCTTTCCTGCTTTATTTGTAACTGTTGCCTGCGGTGCTATCAGCGGATTTCATTCCATAGTTGCAAGCGGTACAACAGCAAAACAACTTAACAAAGAAACTGATGGCAAAATTGTTGGTTATGGAGGAATGCTCATAGAGGGAATGCTTGCTGTTCTTTCACTCATTGCAGTTGCATCCATGGTCAATAAAGAATTTATTGATATTCTTACAACAAAAGGTCCTGTTTCGGCTTTCTCACTTGGTGTGGCAAGATTTATAAATGCAATTCCTGTATTAAATATTTCAGTTCCGATGGCACAAACATTTACCGCACTTGCAGTTTCTGCTTTTGCCCTTACTTCACTGGATACTGCAACAAGATTAGCAAGATTTATGTTTCAGGAATATTTTGAGGATAAAGAAAGTGAAAAAAAATCCATATTCGTAACAAACAGGTATATTTCAACTGTAATAACAGTTACATTTGGTGCAGTTTTAACTTTTAGCGGACAGACAATGTCCATCTGGCCTGTGTTTGGAAGTGCAAATCAATTACTTGCAGCGCTTGCTCTTCTTGCTTTAACAGTTTGGGTTGCTAATCTTAAAAAAGGATTTCTATTTGTGATGATTCCAATGATATTTATGTTTGCTGTAACATTAACAGCGTTGGGAATGCTGGTCTATACAAATTTTACATCAGCAAATTATACATTATCAATAATATCAGTTTTACTTTTTACACTTGCTGTTTTACTTGGTATGAAAGCTTATAGTGTTTTATCAAACGGTAAAGAATTAATTAAAGAATCTGTTTAATAGAAAAATGGAGAATTAGTGAAAGAAAAAGTATTAAAAATATGGCCTGAAATTAATTGGATTGAAAATCCGGAATTAAAAGAAAAAGTTTTAAACTGTTGGATTTATGCAATTGAAAATTCTGTCCTATCACCAGATGATTTAGAAGTAATTCCATTTTCATTACTTATTAAAGATTGTAAAATATCTTTTATGAATCACAAACGTACAGCAGTTCAGCTTTCTGTTGATATAGCAAAACGTATGAAAGCAAATTTTGGTGATGAAATAAAAATTGATATGGATTTGTTAATCGCCGGTGCAATCTTAATCGATATTGGAAAACTTATTGAATATGATAAAGTAGATGGCAAACTTGTAACAAGCAAAGCAGGCACTTTACTTCGTCATCCATTTAGCGGAGTTTCAATTGCAGATCGTTTTGGGCTGCCTTATGAAGTTCAACATATAATTGCTTATCACGCAAAAGAAGGCGATTTAGCAAAACGAAATGTTGAAGCGATAATTGTTCATCATGCAGATTTTGTTTCGTTTGATCCGTTTAAAGCTTGATTTCTTGATCGTCATTGCGGGTGATTCGCCGCGGCGAATTCGAACGAAGCAATCAATAAAAAATAAGAAGGTTTATTACAAAAAAATATTAACAGTCGTTAACTACAACAGATTGCTTCTCCCGACTATGGTCGGGATCGCAATGACATCCAATTGGAGAATATTATGAGTCAGACATTAATAGAAAAAATAGCACAATCCGCCGCGGCGGATGCTGTGGGATTAGATCTTAAGCATCAAGTTCATGCAGGTGATTATCTTTCAATCAAACCTGCGTATGTAATGACGCATGATAACACAGGAGCTGTCATTCCAAAATTTAAATCTATCGGTGCAACAAAACTTTTTAATCCACGACAAGTTGTAAACACTCTCGATCATAATGTTCAGGATAAAACTGAAAAGAATTTAGAGAAATATAAAAAGATTGAAGAGTTTGCTAAATCTATGGGTGCTGATTTTTATCCAGCCGGTCGCGGAATCGGTCATCAGATTATGTGTGAAGAAGGTTACGCATTTCCCGGTACTATGGTAGTTGCATCAGATTCTCATTCAAATATGTACGGCGGACTTGGATGCCTCGGAACTCCAATTGTTCGTACTGATGCTGCAGCAATTTGGGCAACAGGAAGAACCTGGTGGCAGGTTCCTCCAATTGCAAAAGTAGAATTGAAAGGCAGTTTAAGACAAGGCGTTACTGGTAAAGATGTTATCATAGCTTTGTGTGGATATTTTAATCATGATGAAGTGTTAAATCACGCAATAGAATTTGTTGGTGATGGTATCCGTTATCTGACAATTGATGAAAGATTAGCAATTGCAAATATGACAACAGAATGGGGTGCGCTTGCTGGAGTTTTTCCAATTGATCTTGCAACAATTTTATGGTTAAAAAAACGAGAAAGATTTATTGA
>JBBQSH010000061.1:0-17652 GCA_038214015.1 Ignavibacteriales bacterium
GCAATTAAAAGACAGCGGACAAATTGGGCGATGGACAGCTTATGTGCACAACGATTTACTGCCGCGCCTGCACGGTTTTGAAATTATGATGGCGCCTTACACTATTGCGCATCTTAAACTTAGTATGGCTTTTAAAGCAACAGGCTTTAAACATTTTAATAGGCGTTTGGGTATTTATCTTACAAACTCATTGGAAGAACCTGATAATATCGGCAATCTTTTTACTGGTTTTGGTTTTGCAGAAAGCATTGCAGAAGAATCTAAAGAAGCGGCAATTATAAAAAACGAAACTCCAATTATGGTTGTTATTGGTAATCCGCCGTACAGCGTTAGCTCTGCAAATAAAGGCGATTGGATTTTAAATCTTATTAAAGATTATAAAAAAGATTTAAATGAAAGAAACATTCAACCGCTTTCCGATGATTACATAAAATTCATTCGTTATGCAGAACATTTTATAGAAAAAAACAAAACCGGAATTGTTGCGATGATTACAAACAATTCCTTTTTAGATGGAATTATTCACAGACAAATGCGTAAACATTTGCTTGAAACTTTTGATGAGATTTATGTTTTAGATTTACACGGAAATTCTAAAAAGAAAGAAACTGCCCCCGATGGAAGTAAGGATGAAAATGTTTTTGATATCCAGCAAGGCGTTGCAATTTCTATAATGGTTAGAAAATCTGATAAAAAAGATAAACTTGGCGTTGTAAAATTCGCTGAATTTTATGGCAAGCGAGAAAAGAAATTTTTGGATCTGAATAAAAAAGATTTGCAAACAATTTCTTGGGATAAGCTAAAAACTGAGGAACCCAATTATTTTTTCATAAAAAAAGATTTTAGCTCTTTTGAAGAATATGACAGGGGATTTAGAATTAGCGATACATTTCCTAACTCTGGAACTGGAATTAAAACAAATAGAGACAATTTGCTGGTTGATTTTAGTTCCAATTCATTAATCTCAAAAATCGATTATATAAGATTAACTGATAATGTTTCTGATATAAATAATCATTTACAAATTAAAGATGGAAAATACTGGGATACAAAAAGAGAAAAGAATAAGATACTTTCTAATAAAGATAAAAATTATCGAGAGCATCGTTATCTTTATAGACCATTTGATAATCGCTGGATATATTACCAACCAAACCTAATTGAAATTGGGAGAGGAGGGGCCAGCAAAAAAATAATGTCAAATATGTTTGATGATAATCTTTGCCTAATATCTACCCGCCAACTTAGTACTTTCGATTTTCAACACATATTCGTAACTCGTTTAATAAGTGATATGTGTTCAATATCTCTTCAAACAAAAGAAACAACTTACGCTTTCCCGCTTTACCTTCACTCCGCAGACGGCACAAAGGTCCCAAACCTAAAAACAGAAATTGTAAACGAGATAGAAAAGACAGTTGGCAAAACAGAGCCGGAAGAAATTTTAGATTACATTTACGCAGTGTTACACTCGCCAACCTACAGAGAAAAGTACAAAGAATTTTTAAAGATAGATTTTCCGCGTGTGCCTTATCCAAAAGACAAAAAAACATTTAAAGCGTTGGTTACACTCGGCACAGAACTGCGTTTGCTGCATTTATTAGAATCGCCAAAAGTAAATAAGTACATTACAACATTTCCAATAGATGGAAATGCAGAAGTAGAAAAAATAAAATTTGAAACTTCTGTCATCCTTCGACAGACTCAGGATGACACCGATAAAAAAACCTCCAAGGTTTCTGAAAACCTCGGAGGTTTGGCCTCGCAACAATCACAGGATGACAATAAAGGTAGTTCTGAACAAGATGTCATTTCGACCGAAGGGAGAAATCTTTCCGCTAAACGCACTAAAGATTTCTCAGTCGAGGACTCCTTCGAAATGACAAATAAAACCGCTAATAAAACGGGCAAAGTTTGGATAAACAAAGATCAATACTTCGGTAACGTCCCCAAAATTGCTTGGAACTTTTACATCGGCGGCTACCAGCCAGCCCAAAAATGGCTCAAAGACCGTAAAGGTCGCACCTTAACAAATCAGGAAATTGAGCACTACCAAAAAATTATCATTTCCCTTACAGAAACAGATAGAATTATGAAAGAGGTTGATAAGATTAATTTATAAGTTGATCAATGCTAAGAGGAACTTGTGAAAGAAATTATTTGTGAAATCAAAAAAGGCGACTCTCTCGAATCGCCTAAATTTTACATTCTTAACCCGTCCGCTTCGGCGAATTGTAAATTATACTAATCCTTGATCTAACATAGCATCAGCAACTTTTAAGAAGCCTGCAATGTTTGCACCGTTAACGTAGTTACCCGGAGTTCCATATTTTTCTGCGGTGGTAACACAGGTTTCGTGAATACGAATCATAATTTCGTGTAATCGTTTATCAACTTCTTCACGGCTCCAGGGTAAGCGCATAGAATTCTGTGACATTTCTAATCCTGAAGTTGCAACTCCACCGGCGTTAGAAGCTTTGCCCGGTGCATAAAGAATTTTAGCATCTGTAAAAACTTTAAAGCCTTCAATTGTTGTTGGCATATTTGCGCCTTCGCAAACACACAGACATACGTTCTTTATCAATTCTTTTGCATTTTCTTCGTTCAATTCGTTTTGAGTTGCGCAAGGTAATGCAACATCGCATTTAACTTCCCACGGACGTTTGCCTGGAACAAATTTTACTTTAAATTCTTTTGCATAATCTTCAACAATATCTTTATTGCTTGAGCGCAGCTTTAACATATAATCAATTTTCTCTCCTTTAATTCCATCCGGATCATAAACGAATCCATCAGGTCCGGAAATTGTAACTACTTTTCCGCCAAGCTCTGTTACTTTTCGAATAGCGCCCCATGCAACGTTACCAAATCCTGATACTGTAACTATTTTTCCATCAAATGAAGTGTTTATGGTTTTTAACATTTCTTGTGCAAAATACACAACACCAAAACCTGTTGCTTCAGGACGAACAAGTGATCCGCCCCAATTAATTCCTTTACCTGTTAACACACCTGTAAATTCATTTCGTAATCTTTTGTACTGTCCGAATAAAAACCCGATTTCTCTTCCACCAACGCCAATATCGCCTGCAGGAACATCAGTATTAGGACCAATGTGTCTTTGAAGTTCAGTCATAAAACTCTGGCAGAAACGCATAACTTCGTTATCAGATTTTCCTTTAGGATCAAAATCAGATCCGCCCTTACCACCGCCCATAGGCAACGTGGTTAATGAATTTTTAAATACTTGTTCAAAAGCTAAGAACTTTAATATTCCCATGGTAACAGATGGGTGAAATCTTAATCCGCCTTTGTAAGGACCGATTGCGGAGTTCATTTCAATTCTGTAACCGCGGTTAATGTGTATTTCTCCCTGATCATCTAGCCAAGGAACTCGGAAGATAATAGTTCTTTCCGGTTCAACCATTCTCTCCAATATTTTCATTGAGCGATATTCGGGATGGCGCTGTAAAACTAATTCCAGCGATCCCATTACTTCTTCAACTGCTTGATGGAATTCCGGTTCTGCAGGGTTTTTAGCTTTGACATCAGCTATTAATTTATTTGTGTAGTCAGACATAAAAGACCTCTATTTTTGTTTGTTGTTCATAAATGATGAACTAAGTTTGTGATAAATAATTTTTTATTAATTGTACAAATGAACAGAAAATTTTCGCGGTGTGAAGCACTTTTCCCCTAAGAATTATTACTGTTGCGTTTAGCATTTAGTGTTAAAATCAATATTTTTTGTGCATCAAAATTAGAAAGAAAAAAAGTAATTCCCTAAATAATTAAGGCAGATTAAAAGGGTATTATTTGAATCTTAAACCTATTTTACGTAAGGTTTTTTAATCAATAAATTTGAATTAACTGTTTATCTAAATTTATAAGTGAGGTTAGTATGTCTGTAGAAATAATTAAGGAAAAAGTTGCTCAAGCCGTTGATATTTTAAAGGAAAAAAATATTGATATGTGGGTTACATTTGTGCAGGAAACAAAGGTTTTAAAAGATCCAATAATGAATATGATTGTGGGAGATCACTCAACCTGGAAATCTGCCTTTATCATAAATAAAGATGGCGATACAACTGCGATTGTTGGTGATATGGAAGAAGAAAATTTTGTTAAATCAGGCGTGTATAAAAACATTGTTGGATATTTGAAATCATTTAAAGAGCCGTTTGTAGAATATGTTAAGAAAAAAAATCCGCAAACAATTGCAATAAACTATTCTGTAAACTCAGTTCTTTCAGATGGATTAACACACGGAATGTATTTGCTGTTAATGGATTATCTTAAAGGAACCGGCTACGAAAATAAAATTGTAAGTGCTGAAGAAATTATTTCACCTTTGAGAGGTAGAAAATCAGACAAAGAATTTGCAATAATGCAGGAAGCTGTGGATGAAACTTTAAAGATTTTTGATATGGTTACTAAGTACATAAAACCGGGATTAAGTGAAAAAGATATTGCCGATTATGTTTTAAAAGTTACAAGAGAAAAAGGTTTTGGTTTAGCCTGGGATGAAGAAACCTGTCCCGCTGTTTTTACGGGTCCAAATCCATCTAATCCGCACTCGGGTCCAACAGATAGAAAAATAGAACGCGGTCATTTGATCAATATGGATTTTGGAATTTACTTTAAAGGTTATTGTTCAGATTTACAAAGAACATGGTACGTTTTAAAAGACGGAGAAACAAAAGCTCCTGATGCAGTTCAAAAAGGATTTGATGTTATTCGTGATTCAATTCAAATGGTTGCCGATGCAATTAAGCCTGGTGTTACGGGAGTTGAGATGGATGACATCGCAAGAAATTATATTGTTAAGAATGGTTACCCGGAATATCCTCACGGACTTGGTCATCAAGTTGGTAAAGAAGTACACGATGGCGGCGCAGGACTTTTTCCTCGCTGGGAAAAATATGGCAACGCTCCATTTTTAAAACTTGAAGAAAGACAAGTTTTTACTATCGAGCCAAGATTGCCTGTTGAAGGTTACGGAGTTTCTACACTTGAAGAAGAAGTTTTTCTAACAAAAGATGGATGTAAATTTATTTCTAAACCTCAGAAAGAACTTATCTTAATTTGATCTAAATCTGCGCATATTATTTTTAGCTTGGTAAATAGTTATTAAACCTTCGAAGTTTCTAAAACCTCGACGGTTTTACTTTTGACAGCAAATAGTTGCCAAGCCGGAAATATTTGACTCCAAAAAACTATTAACATTTCTACACTTTCGGTCATAATTACAACAATTCCATTTCAGTTCCCAAGAATACCGGATTAAAGTTTAATAATTTTATAAAAAATCAAGTGTCTTTTAAGCGTTAACTTATCTTTATTGGAATGAATATTGTTTAATTACGAGTCTAAAAAAGACGCAAAGTAATTATAGACTTAACATACGTGAGAAATTTTGAAAAACGATAAGACATTTTGGAGTGATAATCATTTGGGTGTTTTGGAAAATGCAAATATATCAGAGTATCATCTTCTTGTAGATGATCTTCCTGTTTTATTGTGCCGGTTTAAAAAAGATGGAACAATCTTTTTTGTTAATAAAGCATACTCCAAATTTTTTCATACCGCTAAAGAAAATTTATTAGGCAGTAAGTTTTTTATTTCATCCTCAGAACTTGATAAAACAGATTCGCAAAAACACTTTTTAAATCAATTTAAAAAACAATTTTCATTAAAGCTTAGTGATGATTCAATTCATTGGATTGAATGGACAATTAATAGAATAGCCGAAAAAAATTCAGAAGGGTTTGAATATCAGGCGGTTGGGCATGATATTTCTGAGCATAAACTTCTTGAAGCACAACTAAGTAAAATTTCTGCCGCTGTTGAGCAAAGTAAATCTACTGTTGTAATAACAGATATGGATGGAAATATTGAATATGTAAACCCAAGATTTTCAGAAGTAACAGGCTACACTGCCGAAGAAGTTATAGGAACCAATACACGCATTCTTAAATCGGGTAGCCATGATGAAGATACATATATTGAACTTTGGAGTACAATCTCAAATGGAAAAGAATGGCAGGGAGAATTACTAAACAAAAAGAAGAATGGTGAATTTTATTGGGAGTTAGTTTCAATATCTCCTGTTAAAAACAGTGAAGGAAAAATAACAAACTATCTTGCAGTTAAAGAAGATATTAGTGAGTATAAAAAATCTGAAAAAATAGAAAAGGCACTTTATCAAATATCCCACGCAGTTATTAACAATGAAAATTTATCAGATCTTTATTCATCAATACATAAATCGCTTGCAGAAGTTCTTCCGGTAGAAAATCTTTTTATTGCGCTTTACGATCAACAAAAAAATCTATTAAGCTTTCCTTATTTTGTGGATGAATTTGATGAGCCATATGAAACAGGGCCTCCGGGAAGAGGATTGACGGAATATGTTTTAAGAACAGGTAAACCATTACACGTTAATCAGGAAATATTTAAATCTCTTGTTGATGCCGGTGAAGTTGATCTTGTAGGAACAGATTCACTTGATTGGATTGGTGTTCCACTTAAAATTGGAAATAATACAATAGGTGTTCTAGTTGTTCAATCATATAATGAGAACACAAGATTAGGTGAACGCGATTTAAATGTTTTGATATACGTCTCTGATCAGATTGCACTTGCAATTCAAAGAACCAGAACTCATAACCTATTAAAAAGCAGCGAAGAACGTTACAGACTTCTATTTGATAAAGCTGCTGATCTTATTGCGATTATTGATCCGAATGGAAAAGTTCTGGATATAAATAATATTTTTGAAGACGAAACCGGATATAAGAGAGAAGATATAATTAGTGTAAATATTTTCGAATCCGGAATTCTAACACCAAAATCTGCCGTGTCTGCTGCGTTTTATTTTTCAACTTTATTGATAGGAAAAGAAATACCTATTTTTGAAATTGATGCAATAAAAAAAGATTCTAACATAATAACCTATGAACTAAGGGGAGTTCCGATACAGGAAAAAGATGATTTGATTGGTGTTCAAGTAATTTTAAGAAATGTAACTGAGCGTAAAAAAACAGAAGCAAAACTTTATCAAAGTGAAAAGCACTTATCGAACCTTATGTCCAGCCTGCCAGGGATGGCATATCGCTGCAGATATGATCATGATTGGACAATGGAATTTGTTAGCCAGGGGTGTTTAGACTTAACAGGTTATTTGCCCGATGAATTAATTTTAAATAATCAAATTTCTTATGCAGAACTTATTCATCCTGAGGATAAGGAAAATGTTTTTGTTACAGTTAGAGAATCAATAAAGAAAAAAACTCCTTATCAGATTATATATCGCATAAGGACAAAGGATAGCGGAGAGAAATGGGTTTGGGAAAAAGGCAACGCACAAACTTCTAGAAAAGGTAAAGTAGAAAGTTTAGAAGGATTTATTGCTGATATTTCAAATCGTATTAACGCCGAAGAAGCTCTTAGAGAAAGTGAAGAACTCTATAGAAAGTTAATAGCAACATTACCGGATATAATTGCTATTACCGATGTTAAAGGAAATATAATTTTCTTAAATGAAATTGGAATCAGGTTTACAGGGTATTCCAATTTTGAAGAAATTAAACACCAGAACTTTATTAATTTTATTTCCGAAGGGGAGAGGGAACGCGCTAGTTTAAACTTTAGAAAAATTTTTCTTAAAAATATTGGTGCGCAGGAATATCGGTTTACAAATAAAAATGGAGAAAAATTTCTATTTGAAATTCAACGAGAAATTTTAAGAAGCTCCGATGAATCACCTTACGGACTTATATTTTCATGTCGTGACATTACCGCACGAAAAAAAGCAGAAACCGAGCTTGCTCAATCCGAAGAAAAATACAGAACGCTAATTGATAGTATTCAGGATGGTGTCTTTTTAAATGTAGATGAAATAGTTCTATTCGTTAATAGAGCATTTGGTGAGATGATAGGATATGATGTTAATGAAATTGAAGGTGGTTCATTTATAAAATTTGTTGCACCAGAAGATGTTGATCTTGTTGTTGGCAACTCTAGACTAAGACAGGAAGGTAAACCTGCACCATCATCATATGAGTGGCGTATGCTTCATAAAAACGGTGGAAAAGTATTTGTGAGTATGAGTGCAAGAGTAATTAATTATCAGGGTAAAAAAGCTACAATAGGTACTATTAAAGATGTAACTCATCAGAAAAAATTAGAAGAGACTTTACTAAATCAAAATAATCTATTTAAAGGTGTTGCAGATGCTGCTAATATTCTATTAACTGAAAAGGATTTTAATTTAGCGATAACAAATACATTGAAATCACTTGGACAATCTTCAGATATTGATAGAGTTTATATTTTTGAAAATTCAATAGACAGTGTTACAGACGAACCTGTTATGAGTCAGAAATTTGAATGGACAAATGGAACGGTTTCTTCAGAAATAGATAACTCTGATCTTCAAAATCTACATTACTATCCCTCGTTTGAAGACTGGTACCTAATATTAAATAACGGAGGCATAGTTAATAGTCTGGTAAAGGACTTGAATCCCAAATTAAGAGATTTACTTTCTGAAGAAAATATAAAATCAATTCTTCTTGTTCCAATATTGGTTAAGAATAAATTCTGGGGATTCATCGGATTTGATTATTGCAAGTCGGATAGAATTTGGAGTGAAAGTGTAATATCCATTTTGCAAACAACTGCCGCTAACTTAGGCGGAGTAATAGAGCGAGAACTTGCTAAGATTGAACTGATAGAAGCAAAAGATACTGCAGAAGAAATGAGCAAATTAAAATCTAACTTCCTTGCTAACATGAGTCACGAACTTAGAACACCCCTAATTGCAATTCTTGGTTATACAGAAATTTTAAAAACTGAAATTGAGCATCAGGAATGGAATGAAATGATTTCCACCATTATGCACAGCGGAAAAAGGTTGCTTGAGACACTAAATTTAATTTTGGATCTGTCTAAAGTTGAATCAGATAAAGTTCAAATAAATTATAAAGAAATAAATATTTCTAATGAAGTAAATGATATCGTAACGATGCTTGACCCGGTTGCACAGAAAAAAAATCTTTATCTAAAAGCTGTAGTTGAAAAGGAAATTATACTCTCCAAACTTGATAAAAGAATTTTTCATTCTATCATAACTAATCTTGTAAATAATGCAATCAAATATACTCAAAGTGGTGGAGTGACTATCGATCTAAGTATTGATAACAGAAACGACAAAAATTATGCAATGATTAGAGTTGTTGATACAGGAATAGGAATAGCCAAAGAAGATCAGGAAACAATATTTGATGAGTTTAGACAGGTTAGCGAAGGTTACAATCGCCATTTTGAAGGGACAGGACTGGGTCTTACAATTGCCAGAAAGTTCACAGAAAAAATGGGCGGTAGCATTTCACTGCAAAGTGAAGTTGGCAAAGGTTCTACATTTACTGTTGTATTTCCGGCAGAAGAAGAAATTATAAAAACAGAGCCTGTAAAAATTGTAGCAATAGAAAATATTCTCCCACATGCAGTCGGCAAATCAAAAAAGGTTTTAGTGGTTGATGATGATTTTGCTACTAGAAAAATTATGGAACTGTTTTTACGTGGTGAAATTGAATTTGAATCAGCTTCCGACAGTAAAGAAGCAACAGATATGGTAAATAATAATTTTTATTCTCTTATTCTGATGGATATTAGTCTTGGCAAAGGTATTAGCGGTGTGGATCTACTTCAAAATATAAAATCACTGGCTTCGTATAAAAATGTTCCTATTATTGCTGTAACCGCTCATGCTATGGTTGGTGATAAAGAAAAGTTTTTATCATCCGGTTTTGATGATTACTTATCAAAACCTTTTGCCAAAAAAGATTTAGTAAATAAAGTTCGTAATTGGGTTACTAATAGAAACGGTAATGGAAGGACTTACTAAATAAAATTAAAATTCGCATATACGCTGATAAGCCTCGAGTAAATTACCCTTATACTCATCTAAACTGATTTCAATTGCTCCAAACATTTTAAGATGCCCTGTCATGTACTGCACATCAAGCAGAGCAAAATCTTTTTCTTTAAGATGATAAAGAAGAGCAATTAATGCAGCCTTGGAAGCCTGGGATAATATTGAAAACATAGACTCTCCAAAAAAAGCTCCTCTAAATGTAACACCGTATAATCCACCAACAAGAACTCCCTCTTTCCAGGTTTCTACGGAGTGAACATGACCACGTTTAATTAATCTTTTATATGCATCAACAAGTCTTTCAGAAATCCATGTATGTTCACGATTAGCGCAGCCTCTAATTATAGAAATAATATCCGAATCATAACGAATTTCAAAACCTAATTTGTCAATTTCTTTTTTTGTAGAACGCGGAATGTTAAAATTATTGATTGGGATGATGCATCTGGTTTCTGGTAAGTACCATTCTATTGATCCGGATTCCTGATCAGCCATAGGAAAGGCACCGGTGGCATAAAGTCTAAGCATATTATTAGGTTCTAAGAATTCTTCTAAATTTTCGTTTGCTTTAGCGTTCATTTTTATCACTTAAATGCAAATTTTCGAAGTATTTTTTTTTTGAAAATTACCTTAGTTAAGTTAATACATAAAATTTTTTAATTCTTTGTAAACACTGTATTTCTTTAAAGTTTTGATGAAAAAAATAGCAGTAGTTGCTCTAGGAGGAAACGCGCTTCTTCGGGGAAATGAAATCGGCACTATCCAGCAGCAAGAAAAAAACACATACGATACTTGTATCAATCTTCTAAATCTTCTTAAAGAGGATTATAATCTTGTAATTACTCATGGTAACGGTCCGCAAGTTGGAAATATTATGCTCCGTAACGAGGCTGGGTACAACAACTATAAAATTCCTAAAATGCCTTTAGATATTTGTGTTGCTGATTCACAAGGCGGAATAGGTTATATGATTGAGAGACAAGTTTATAATTTGTTTAAAGATCAAAAAATTAAAAAAAATGTTGTAACCTTAGTTACACAGGTTTTGGTTGATAAAGATGATCCGGCGTTTGAAAATCCCACAAAACCAGTTGGCGCTTTTTATCTTAAAGAAGAAGCTGATCTTCTTGCAAGAGTAAATAAATTTGTCTTCAAAGAAGATCCGAGAAAACGCGGCTGGAGAAGAGTAGTTCCATCGCCACAGCCTATTGATATTTTGAATAAAAAAGTAATTAAAGATTTGGTGAGTAAAGGAAATTTAGTTATTGCTTCCGGCGGCGGCGGTGTTCCCGTTTATCGCGGGGAAGATAACAAATTATATGGTGTTGAAGCAGTTATTGATAAAGATCATGCCTCAGCTTTACTTGCTGAAGAGATTGGAGCCGAAGCTTTTTATATTCTTACAGATGTTCCTAAAGTTTATTTAAGGTTTCATAAACCGGATCAAAAAGCATTGGATATAATTACTGCTGATGAAGCACAAAAGTACTATGATGATGGTGAGTTTGCCGCAGGTAGTATGGGACCCAAAATTCTTGCAGCAATAAAATTTGTAAAAGGAGGCGGAAAAGAAACGGTGATTACTGAGTCAACTATGCTTGGTAATCCTGATGGTGGAACAAGGATAGTTAGTAGTAAGTAGTTTGTAGTATTTTGTTTCTTTTGAACTTGAACTTGAACCTGAACTTTAACTTTAAAAAATAGGAGTTGTTATGGCTGTTTACATGAAAGGCAAAGATTTAATTTCTATTGCCGATCTTACCCTTGAAGAAATTTATGAGATTTTTGATGTAAGTAAATCTCTTAAAGAAAAAAAATATACAGGCGAACCACATCGTTTGCTTGAGGGCAAAACACTTGGAATGATCTTTACCAAAAGATCCACAAGAACAAGAGTTTCTTTTGAAGTTGGCATTTATCAGCTTGGCGGCATTGGATTGTACTTTGGTCCAAATGATTTACAGCTTGGAACAAGCGAAAGTATTGAAGATACAGCAAAAGTTCTTGCAAGATATTTAGATGGAATTATGATTCGTACTTTTGCACATAGCGATGTTACAAATCTTGCAAAGTATGCAAACATTCCAGTTATAAATGGATTGACTGATCTTCTTCATCCATGCCAGGTATTAACAGACTTGTTTACAGTACTTGAGAAGAAAAGAAAATTGCAGGGATTAAAGCTTGCTTATATTGGTGATGGAAATAATATGGCGCATAGTTTATTAAATGGCTGCTCAAAAGTTGGAATGAACATAGCAATTGCTTCTCCCTCTGGTTACAAACCTGATAAAAAGATTGTTGACAACGCTAAGAAGTTTGCAAAATATATGGGCAGTAAAGTTGAGATACTTGAAGATCCTGTTGCCGCAGTTAAGAATGCAGATATTATTTATACAGATGTTTGGGCAAGTATGGGTCAGGAAGCTGAAGCTGCAGAACGCAGAAAGAAATTTATGAAGTATCAGGTTAATCCAAAGCTAGTTAAGAATGCAAAAGATGATTACTTGTTTATGCATTGCTTACCTGCGCATCGTGGTGATGAAGTTGTAAATGAAGTTGCTGATTCGATTAACTCAGTTATCTTTGATGAGGCAGAAAACAGATTGCATGTTCAAAAGGCAATAATGGCTTTGGTTATGTAAAGATATTGGTAAAGATGACATCTTTTTGAAAGATGTCATCTTTAAATCAAAGTCACTCATCAATCCTCACTTCAAAATTTACAATCTCATAACCTTTGTACGTTTCATAAGCTGCAAATATTACTCCGCATAAAACAGAAACCATTCCGAGTAAAAAAAGAATTGTAACAATTGTATTTAATTTTGTTAGCTCAAGTAAAAATCCAAATCCAATTGAAAGGGAAGTAAGCACGAACAAAGCGACAGCGACTGTGTAACACAAAACAGCATTTCTTACAAGTCCAACCCTATAAACAAGTTTTGAAATTTGCATTGAAATACTTTGAAGACGTTGACTCTCCTGGTAATTAAAATTTTTATCGTCTGTTGTTTTATGAATTGCTTTTCGGCGTTCCTCATTTAGCAAGCGAATTCTGTTTACGACAAGTGAATATTTATTATTCATCCCAAGTAATAAAAGTCCGCATGCAGAAATCATTATTCCGGGTGCAAGCATAAGCTGGATGATCTCAACAATTGATGTAATGTTAGGCATAATGTTTTGTTAATTTTTATTAAAACTCTATTACTAAACTATTAAAAAAATATTTGATAAAAATAATTTGACTTTATAAAATTATTTATTTACCGTTCTATTGTAAATATTTAAAGTTGCTGTGGAAATGGTACTTAAGAAATTATCTGTAGCTGAAAATTCTTTGGCACGATTGTTTACCCCCCCCCATTTTTACTTATTTACTGGGGAGTAAAAAATGGTACTGATAATAATATGTCCGCTTATTATTCTTCCATATGGAATACTTGCAAAGTTTAATAATACAAAGACGGTTAAACTGTCTTTCAATCAATTCAATCAATTCAATCTTTCAAACATACAATCTTACTTTCCAACCGGTTTTACATAGCTTTAGAAAAAAAACTAAATAAAATTTTAACCAAGGAATTGTATAATGGAAATTTTTAAAGCAACAATTTTTTTAAGCATAATAATAATTGAATTTGCAACAGCACAAATAATAACTGGAGTTGCACCTCTCAAACCAGGCAATAAATGGGTTTACCAGAGTACTATTGCGGGTAATGATTCAAACCCCGAAACAAATCTTTATCTAATTACCGATTCAATTAAAGTAATTAATGAAATTCCTTTTTATGCCGTCCTAGGGGGAATAGAATTAGATTATACAATGTATTTTGGCATAACCTCTGATCAATATTTTGCCAGGTACGTTGAGTTCATGACAGATTCACTATTTAAATATTTTAAAGCAAATATTAACATTGGAGATACTTGGGCACAAGGTTGGCAACAGGCATTTTCCACGGTCCTTTATACTAATGTAATAGACACTTTTTCTGCAAATGTATTTGGCATGAATACGTTGATCTATGTAATAGACCGGACAGACAGCGGATTTGTTAGTAGCAGAGAATACTGGACGAAAGAGTATGGAATGTTAAATGGTATATATGAACAGGCAGAAGATATCCTAGTAGGATGCGTAATTGATGGAGTATTATATGGTGATACAACTATTACCGGAATTGAGGAAGTAAATATGTTGCCTGAAAAATTTATTTTGTACCAGAATTACCCTAATCCTTTTAATCCTAATACTATCATTAGTTGGGAGTTAGTAATAGGCAGCAAAGTGAGGCTTGAGATTTACAATATACTTGGAGAAAAATTAAAAACACTTATAGATATATATTATAATTCAGGAAAATATAAAATAACTTTTAATGCCTCTAATTTGCCAAGCGGAGTTTACATTTATACTTTGCAGGTAAATGGATATTCTGCTTCACACAAGATGTTATTATTAAAATAATTTTATATATAATTAGTAGAGACGTTTTTCGAAACGTCTCTACTTGGAGTAAATATAATTATTTAAAACTTCAACAGTAGTTTTACATTGATTAAGATCAATTTCCAAAAGATCACGAAGTGAAAGGACACCTACAAGATTTTCATTATCTATAATTAATATATGTCTTGTCTTGGCTTCTTTCATTTTTGCCAGCACAGATTCACTAGACTCATCAATCTTTGCTATAACAAGACTTGTACTCATTACATCATCAACAAGTGTTGAATTAAGATCTTTTTCTTTTGCAATTACTCTTTTAACCAAATCACGCTCAGAAAATACTCCGATTAATTTTTCATCCTTCATTACAGGAACGAGTCCAACTCCCTTTGACGCCATATAGTTTACAGTATCTTTTATTGTTGAACCGGAGTGAACAGTAAAAACTTCACGCCCTTTTAATAAGTCTTTCAGTGAATCCATCTCTTTAACTCCTAAAATTTTTTTAGAAATATAATCTTTTTATAGAGAAGTGCAAAGAGGAATTATTTCGTGACATTAAAAGTTATCCGAGTGCAAAAAAGGAGAAAAGGATTAAAAAGGTTACAAAAAGCGTTTATACTTCAGTTCTTCTTATAAAATCTGCAATTACCTTATCTGAGGAATTTATCAGTTCATCAGGTTTGCCTGTAAAGTAGATAATACCATCATTCATCATTGCTACGCGGTTAGCTACGTTTTTTACGCTGTACATATCATGTGTAACAACAACAGACGTAACATTTAATTTTTCTGAAAGGTCCTTTATCATTTGATCGATAGAATCGGACATTATTGGATCAAGTCCGGTTGTAGGTTCATCGTATAAAATATAAGATGGGTCAGTAACAAGTGCGCGTGCAAGTGCAACACGTTTTTTCATTCCGCCTGATAGCTCTGAAGGTTTTAAGTTTAAGATTTCCTCAAGCCCAACCAGCGATAACTTTTCTTCAACAATTTTTTTAATATCAGTTTTAGAAAATTCGATTTTTGATTCAACTAATGGTAAACCTACGTTTTCTTCAACGGTCATAGAATCAAATAAAGCAGCTCCCTGAAATAAAAATCCAAACTTCTTTCTTAAATCGTAAAGTTCCTTTTGTGATAGATCGTTTACAATTTTGTTTTCTACTTTAACGTAACCGGAATCCGGACTGAGCAATCCAACAATATGTTTTATTAGAACACTTTTACCGCAGCCGCTTCTGCCGATTATTACAATTGTTTCACCTTGTTCAATTGTTAGGTTAACACCCTGCAAAACTTTATTATCGCCGAAGCTTTTATGGAGATCTTTTATTTCAATCATATTAAATAAATTCTTTAGTGCGTAAAAATAAAGAAAAAGATTTACTTATGACTGCGCATTTCTAGTAAATAAAAAAGCCGGATTTTTTCAAACCCGGCTTTCACCATCATCATCTAATCGTTACCTAAGCATTAGTTATTCACGATTATCTGAGCACCTAAAGCTTGTGTGCCTGTGCCAGCAACAAATCCTTTAGCAAATACAGTATAAATTTTTCCTGCAGTTAATGCAATATTAGGAAGTTCTAATACTACAGTTGAAGTGCCGGCTAATCTAACCTGCAAATTATAAGTTGCTGCATTAAGTGGTGTAAAAGCAGAAGCCTCTTTGAAAATATAATCACCAAAAACTACTGTTCCGTCAGTTAGAGTTATATCAACTGCTGGAGCGCCTGGTGATAAATGTATAAATCTTACATGTGCTTTACCGCTTGCAGGTGCGGTTAAGTTATCTTCTAAAACAATTGCTTCAATAGCGGAAACACTGTTAACAGCAAAAACTGAGTAATTTTTATTTGCTGCTAAATTTAAATTTGCTTCTAAAGCTGTTGTTGAAGTTCCGGTTACATTAACTTTTACATTTCTGGTACCAGAGTTTAATTCTGCATATCCTATACTATTTGGAAATGTAAGATTTGTTGCAGCAATTGTATTATCAACTAAAAGATCAACTCCCGGAGCATCCGGTGAAGCATGAGTAACCAGAACTTTTGAAATTGAAGGTGCTGGCGCCATCACTTCATCATCTTCACTGCAGCCTGTAAATACAGTTATTCCAAAAATTAACATTAAGAACAATGAAAGATACTTTCTTGCAAACATTAGAGCCTCCTGATATATATTATTTTGTTATTTGTGTTACGTATATGGATAACAGAAGTGGTTCTAAATGAGTTCCCAAAGTTTTAGGGCACTTATTTACCCCTCTAAATGTTTATTATATTATCTTTAAGTAAACAAAAAACTTCTGTAATCGGAGATTGAAATGAACCGAATCTTATTTATTGGGCTAGCAATTTTTTTATTAATCACTTCTTTTAATTTGTATTCACAAGAACGATTTCCTTCTTACTACTCACAAAATGAAATGGAACTTACAACTCCGGGAACTATTTTATTCGGACTAGGTGGATACAGCAACCCTGCAATATTATCTTATTTATCTCAACCGAATCTTTACTTAACATGGAATGATAGAAATTCTGATTTGGATGATTTTAATAATATTGGTCTTTTCGTTTCATTGCCAAACTTTGGTTTTAGCATGGTGGAGAAAAAACAAAATAATTACTCCATTACAGATTATAAACTTTCTGCTGCTTATGGCTCTGCTGCACTTAGTCTTGGAATTGGCTATGGCTGGTCATCTGGTGATGTAAGTTACTACAACAGATCTAATCTATTTACACTTGGTGCAATTTATCGTCCTGCTAATTTTCTTTCCTTCAGTTTGATTGGAAATCTTCCTACAAATAATGAGAGAGAAGGAATTATAGGAATTGGACTAAGACCTTTCGGAAACTATAATTTAACTTTTTTTGGTGATTATATTTTTACAAAGGATACTATACCAGAACAAGTAACCTGGAGTGCAGGTGCCACAATTGAACCTATTAATGGACTTAGACTCGTTGGAAGATATTTTGAAGGAAAGGCTTTTAATATTGGGGTACAGCTTGGATTTGGAATTTTTGGATTAACAACAATATCTCATTTTGATGAAGAATCTAATAGATCACATAATACTTATGGAATTAGGATTGGGGCTGATGATAGAAACTTATTAAGAATATTTTCCGGGAATGACAATTATGTAAGTATGAATATGCAAGGAGGAATCAAGTATCAAAACTTTAAGCTTTTTGATAAAAGCAAAACACTTTTTAATCTTCTCGAACAGCTTGAT
>JBBQSH010000062.1:0-17162 GCA_038214015.1 Ignavibacteriales bacterium
GTTTAATATTATTAATGTTCTATAAAATTATTTCTATTCTTTTAGAATTTTATGTTTAATTTTATTCCAAGCTTCATTAAAGTCCATTTTTACGAAAGTGGGACTTTCATTATTGAGATAGCTTACGCAAAATTCTTCAAGTTTATTATGTACAATTAATCCTTTTTTTATGAAAATAATTATTTAGAATGAGTAAAATCCCCTGCGAACATACATCAGCAGTGGAATGCATAAAAATCTTACTTCAATAAAATCATTTTTTTTGTTTCAGTAAATGATTGTCTTCCTGAAAAATTGGTTTGCAGCCTATATAAATATATCCCAGATGCAAGGTGCCCGAAGTCAAAACTTACTTGGTGATAACCTGCTTCATACAATTGATCACTAATTTTTTCTTCTAATAACTCACCAAGAATATTATATATCATTAATGATACCTTCCCTTGTTGAGGTAGTGCAAACATTATTTGTGTTTTAGGATTAAAAGGGTTAGGATAGTTCTGATACAAAACATAATCTAAAGGGATTAAGCTAGCTTTCTTTTGATTTATATATTCTTTTGTTCCGATATATAATATATACTCTTTTCCGGATGTCTTTTTCTGTATTTCTATTTTATTCTGATTTCTTAAATCATATAGTTTCATCAAACTCTTGTTTAATAGATATGCTTCATATTCACTGAAATTTTCTATTCCTTTTGCAACAAGTTCTAATGTTTCGTTTGATGTGTTTTTGATTAAAATGTTAAATTCCTGTCCTTCACCGATTTCAGGTCTGAATTCTTTCTGAAGATATTTATAATCTGTTTCAATTTCATCGTTAAATAAACTCATATTGACATCATTGAAAAGTGAAGGGGGTGAGAAGATATCTAATATATCAACACCGCTTCTAGCATCCTCTGCAACCCCAGCACTTATAGCAGTTCTGGGAACACCATTTAATGTCAATACAATTTCTAATTCATATGTATTATTAGAATTTTTCTTATCCAAATCATTTTCCAAATAATAGGGTACTTTAAGACTTGTTAAACTGTTACTGCAAAAGAAATAATATCCCTTGTAAGGTTCAAAGTCTAATGCATTAGAATAACTGTTTGTTTGATAAGAATATATTGGTTGCTGATTTCCGCCATTTGCATTATTGATACTGCTCCAAGTTAAAACTTTATCAAACGGATTTGAGATCAAATTCCACCCAGGGTGTATCTGAATTGAAAAAGTGCTGTCTTCGGACAAAGGAACTGGAGGTACTGAAATATTTATATAAATTGGATATCTGCTTATTATCCAGAATGCCTTACCCGGTCTAAAATAAAAGTCATCATTCCCATTGTATTCAATTAGAGGTAAAATTCCGGGATCCCAAAACGCACGCCAGTCACCTTCTTTACCTGGTAAACCTGTTATAACACTACTTATTAATATATTGTTGGCACCTGGTAAGCCAATCATTTGATAATTGCTTGTAGCATAGGGATCACTAAAACTGTACGTATGTATTAATTCAATAAGTGATCCGCCTTGTGTCACAGTAATTGTCATTGTTATTCCTCCGCCTGTTACTGTTATCGTTCCTACTCTTTGAACTATCGCTGTGTTCTCTGTATAAGTAGCTGTAAGCGTTTGGTTATTATTTCCACTTGTCGGATTTACTGTTAACCAACTTGCATCATCACTAACTGTCCAGTTTGTATTTGATAATATTGTAAATTCTATACTTCCTGATGCATTTGTTACTGACTGATTTGATGGAGTTACGGTTAGTGTAAATTGCGTGACAGATTGTGTTACTGTAACTGTACTTGTTATCCCCCCACCCGTTACAGATATTGTGCCTACTCTTTGACTTGTTGTTGTGTTCTCTGTATAAGTAGCTGTAAGTGTCTGGTTATTATTTCCACTTGTCGGATTTACTGTTAACCAACTTGCATCATCACTAACTGTCCAGTTTGTATTTGATAATATTGTAAATTCTGTACTTCCTGATGTATTTGTTACTGACTGGTTTGATGGAGTTACGGTTAGTGTAAATGCCGTAGCAGATTGTGTTACTGTTACTGTTCTTGTTATTCCTCCGCCTGTTACTGTTATCGTTCCTGCTCTTTGAGTTGTTGTTGTGTTCTCTGTATAAGTAGCTGTAAGTGTTTGGTTATTATTTCCACTTGACGGACTAACTGTTAACCAACTTGCATCATCAATCACTGTCCAGTCTGTATTTGATAATATTGTAAACTCTGTACTTCCTGATGCATTTGTTACTGACTGATTTGATGGTGTTACAGTTAGTGTAAATGCTGTGGCAGATTGTGTTACTGTTACTGTTCTTGTTATTCCTCCGCCTGTTATCGTTATCGTTCCTACTCTTTGAGCTGTTGTTGTGTTCTCTTCGTAGGTTGCTATTATTGCTCCGTTTCCCGGCCCATTTTCAGGACTAACTGTTAACCAGGTTGCATCATCAATCACTGTCCACTCTGTATTTGATTCCACTGTAAATGCTGTACTTCCTGATGCATTTGTTACTGACTGATTTGATGGAGTTACAGTTAGTGTAAATGCTGTGGCAGATTGTGTCACTGTGACTGTTTCGGTTATCCCTCCACCTGTTACAGTTATTGTTCCTACTCTTTGACTTGTTGTTGTGTTCTCTGTATAAGTAGCTGTGATTGTTCCATTATTATTTCCACTTGACGGACTAACTGTTAACCAACTTGCATCATCAATCACTGTCCAGTCTGTATTTGATGTTATTGTAAATGCTGTACTTCCTGATGTATTTGTTACAGATTGGTTTGACGGTGTTACTGTCAGTAATGGTGTGGCAGATTGTGTTACTGTAATTGTTCTGGTTATCCCTCCGCCTGTTACTGTTATTGTTCCTATTCTTTGACTTGTTGTTGTGTTCTCTTCATAGGTTGCTGTCAGTGTATCGTTTTCTAGCCCATATTCAGGACTAGCTGTTAACCAGTCTGCATCATCACTTATCATCCAAGTTATATTTGATGTTATTGTAAATGACGTACTTCCTGATGCATTTGTTACTGACTGGTTTGATGGTGTTACTGTTAAGTTTAAGTTAACATTTTTTTTTAGTTGAGTTACTGTGACTGTTCTTGTTAAATCTCCGCCTGTTACTGTTATAGTTCCATTTCTTGGCTGATTTCCGGAGTTCTTTTCAAATGTTGCTATTAACGTATCATTGCCAAATCCACTGGAAGGAGTAACATTCAGCCAGTCAGCATCAACAACATTTGCTTCCCAGTTTAGGTCTGATATTACTATAAATCTTGTCTGGCCAGCTTTATCCTGCACTATCTGAAGTGATGGGTTGACAATCAATGTTTGCGCCATGAAATCATTATTGAAAAATAAAAATGAAGCAATAATCATTTCCAGAAGTAAATATTTTTTCATTTTATTACCATCTTACTAACAGATATTATTAAATTATATCAATACTATTTTCTAAGGCCTTCCGGGAGGTTCAGCTATAGGTTTTGCATCTGGATCAGGTTCTAATAAAAGTATCGTTGCAACCACAAAAGCAATTGCTGCACCTCCGGAAGCAAACCATTTCCAAAGAGACATTGATGAGGATTCAACAACGAATCTTTTGGGATTGGATATTCTTCCTTTCAATATTGGACTGTAGACAGTTATTTCATTCTCACCATCAATTCTCATCTCAATTGCAGATATTTTTGCCAGCAAAATCGTGTCACTTATAAAAGTTGTTAATTTCCCGTTTCCATTAATCCTAACCTCAGAACCGTGCATAAAGTTTAATCCATTAACTGTCATTGTGAACTCATCTCCATTTTGCATTCTTGAGGTTGGTGTAATAAAATTGATTTCAGGAGTTAAAGTCTTCGCAATATTATCAATAAAAATTTGTAAGGTTTGTGGATCTCTATCAGGGACTGTTTTAAAATTAGGGTTTGTTATGAGCAGATTTTTTACGGCATTATTTGCTTCATTTATTGAATCCATAGATATATAAACTATGCTCAAAATTCTATATGCTTTTTCTTTTTCAAAATCTATTAGATTTGCTTTATCTAAGCACTGATTAATTAACTCTATTGCTTCAGTATATTTTCCTGAAAGATATTCCTTTTCAGCTATGATTAGCTGTTCAGTACATTGATCTTTTGTTTGTGCATAAGCTGAAGCGATCTTTATAGAACTTAATTTAAAGAGCATTAATGGTGCACCCAGTGTTAATATAATAGCTAAAGAGAAAATGAATTTAAATTCTCTCATGGTTTTCTCCTAATGAAATTGATTAAGATAAAATATATTAACAAAAAACCATTTTTCCCACTCTTATATTTGAACATGTCCCACTATTAATATTTTATGAATCAAGCATCAGTAACCTGAACATTTAGATTATCTCAAGTATATTAATTTTCTAACCAAATCAGTTTTTGATGTATTTTATTTTTACAGCAGTCATTTTCATTGATTACTATTTGAAAACATGATTATTAAAAATATTGAAAATAACTTGATCTTGATTTACCAATGAATATTTCCTGCCGTTTTTTAATATAGAATACTATGACTTATGTACCTAAATCAATCATTCAAATAGATGAAAAATGGACTAGATCATTTGGTTGAGTAAATAAATGGAAATTACAAGTTGATAAAATTAAAGAATGTATATAAATGGCAATTAGTAATAGTATATATTGTTAGTAATCATATGGTATAGTGTGAGAGAACAGAATCATAATGAAACTAACATTCTCGCAGAGTTGCAAATAGAGTTCTTGCACGCTGCTGCGTTATCTTTCAACCGTTAGTATCAGAATTTTCTTTCTGACGTGTTTTTGACACAGCCGCCATAATTCCCAAACCAATTATGATTATGACACTAATAATAATCCAAACTGGTGGAACGCCCATTTCATTGGCTCCCCATGCTAAACCGCCAGCTACAAAAGCTGTACCGATTAAATATATTACTAAGTTAGACATCTGAATTCTTCTTTCTTTATAGGATATATTTTTTCTGTTTTCCCGCTTTATATTTTCTCCAAAACGATCCAACTCCAATACCTACAGCGTTTACATTTTTTATTATAGGCATCACAGCATTTTCTATCCCATCACGAATTCTAGTTTCTACATTTAAAATTTTATCTACATGCTCTCGGATACTGCTAACCATTGATCTGGTCATCTGAAGTTGAGAGTCAACTTTATCAGCAATGTGATTTATTTTTTCTGAACCCATAAGCATCGATTCGATGAGAGGATTAAGTCTAAATGATAATGCCTCAATGTCTAATCTAATAGAATGCACTGATTTATTAATCTTATAAACAAAATAAATCAGTGCAAAACAAAGGACTGATGCTAGTATGAGCAGTACGCTGGTTAAAATTTCTATTGTGCTCACTATATTAAACTACGATTTCTTAGCTTCGTTGTATGCATCCATACCGGTTTTAACAGAAGATTTCAATCTCTCCGCTTCTAATTCCATTTTTTCCTTACCGGAATGTAAAGCCTCTTTTGTTTTTATTTTTGCATCATTATAAACGCGTTCAGCATCTTTTAGAATTTCTTCAGGCTTTGACTTTAAATCATTCATCATCATCGCATATTTTCTTTTACCTTCGTTAAACATTTCACCGGCTTTGATTTTTTTCTCTTGATAATACTTGTCAGCTTCATCAAAATATTCTCCGGACTTTTGTTTTATATCTCCTCTAAGTTCCTTCCCGCTTTTAGGAGTAGTTAATAATGCAACTATTGCACCTATAGCACCACCGGCTAGAAATCCAAGAAGAAAACCTTTAACGTTGTTATTATTACTAGACATAATATGTTCCTTTCAATTAAATGTAATATCTCTGTTGATTTTATTTCCAAGGAAATTTAAATACGAACACAAATTGAATCAATCGGGCAAAAGGATGAAAAAAGAACTACATCTTTTCGGCTAATAAAAGTCTAAGTGGTTACAAGAAAGACTTTTAAGGAATAGCACAGATAATAAAGTACGATATTAATAAGACCTTACTTTTTTTTCTTAAGGATAATCCTGTATAACCACAAAATAATTATTGCTCCAATAGTTGCACCAATAAAACCGGCGGTATCACCTGGTTCATAAATACCCAATAATTTACCAAGATAAGTTGCAATAAATGCACCGGCAATTCCTAATAGAATTGTAATTATACAGCCACCAGGATCTTTACCGGGCATTAGTAATTTTGCAATTACTCCTGCAATTAAACCGACAACTAGAGTTCCTATAATCTCCATAAATGACCTCTTATATTTTTTACAAATAATTCACGCACAAAACCAATGCCCATCGGTTTTATTTTATGTGATCCTTAACAGAATTATTTAAATTAAAAACAAATAATCCTGATATATTTATCTAATTTCCGATACGAATCGTATCGAGACTTCCTATAACTCCGAATGCACTAAGCAGCCAGAGAATAACTGCGATAACCACAACGACATTTAAGATTTTCTTAATAGTGGCTTGCATAGGGATGTAGCTGTTGATAAGCCATAGTACTACTCCAACTACAACCAAAACAATTACTAATGTTATTAATGACATATATTTTATCCTTTCATTTTTTTTAACGAATCACTTTCGACTTTACATTTACTATTTTACAATTCACCCTTCATGGGTTTGATAACTTCTCCATAATAATTAAAGAGCACTTTTTCATATTCGTCCGTTATCTGCACATCAGGATCAAACTCAGGACTATTCTTTATAGATTCCTGTGAAAGATTCACATAAACTTTTTCTTCATTCCAGATAATCTTTTTAATCCAACGCGGCGATACAAGAACTTTTCTGCCCGGCAGCCAATTGTGTGTATCTACAATGAAGAAGACAAGGTTCCATTTATTATCGTCAACTATAAAATCTTCCACGTGTCCTATTTCACCGTCATTTGAATGAATATTATAGCCTTCAACATTCTTTGTGCTTCGCAAGTGCGGATCGCCCTGAGGTTGTTTGGGAGAATCCTTTTCTTTGTCAGTTGTTATGTTATCAATCATAGGTGGAAATGCCATCATTCCAAGCGTTCCATCATTAAACACATTTCCCCAATAAACCGGTAATCCATAATAGTTGAATAGGTCTATCTCGTGTTGGCGAGTTACGGTTTTCTTAGTTTCAATATCAGGACTATTCCGTACTTGTTCCATTGTAAGGTTTACTTGAAATGTCTCTGACTTCCAATCAGTTATGCCTAACGCTGAGTGAGGAATTAATACCTTTCGCTCAGACAACCAGGTTCCTGTATCCACAACTAAGTACCTGATTGACCACGTATGATCATCAAAATAAAACTCGCTCACTTTTCCCAGTTCACCATCTTTTGCACTTATGGTATATCCAACTAAACTATTTACACTTCGTTGCATAATGACTCCTTTTTTAATAATGATTTATAATACTATAAACATTCATTCAATCCTTATTATTTTGCTGAAAAATGTTATTCTATCAAATATTTTTCATTTGCAAGAATTCTCAAAAATAAATCAGTGTTGTTTTGCAGATTATAGTTCATTCTCCGGCAAATTTGATCAACTCTATATTAAACTTCTGAGTTTCCTCAAGAAACAAACTATGTCCGCTATTCTCAAAAGGAATGATTTGTGAATGTGCGATCATAATTTTCATTTGTTCAGCAAGATCAAAAGAACAAATCTTGTCTTTTTTGCCGTGCATAATCACGGTCGGGATTAATATTTTTACAAGATCACTTCTCAGATCTGTATCACGCAAAGCGATTAAGCATTGAGCTGTTGCATAAGAAGATGCACTTAAACAAATTCCATTCAACCAACTACCAATGCCTTCATTTAACGAAGTTTCCGTTGCAGAAAATATCTTTGCAAAATTGGAGAGAAGTTTAGGTCTGTCCTGGTAGTTCAATTCAATTAATTCATCAACGGCACTTTTGGACAGATTAAATTTAAAATCTTTACGTTGTGTCCAAATTGGTGCTGCTGCTGAAACCAAAACCAGCTTAGAAATATGAGCCCCATTATATGCTGACACAAAACGAATCGCAATGGCTCCGCCCATGGAAAAACCAACTAAAACAGCATCTTCTATTTTCAGTTGATCTAAAACTTTTTTAATATCCAATGCATGCACATCGTAATCATAAGCTCCGTATGGTTTATCAGATTTACCAAAACCTCTTAGCGTAATACCAATTACACGAAAGTTTTTATTTATCAGATCGTTGTATTGGTATTCGTACATTTCATCACTTAAGGGCCAACCGTGTATTAACACAATAGACCTGCCCTCGCCCGCATCAGTTATGTGAAGTCGAACATTGGGTTCAACTTCTATATATTCTGCCCTGGCCGGTACAGATATTTTTTCATCAAGTGTTTTATTCATTTTTTCCTTTCAATTTTAGTTTGATTTATAAGAACAAATTTTTCTTATACAAGAACAATGTTTTGTGAATTTTTTCAATTCCTAATTTCAAAGTCCGAATACTTTTAAATCGCTGCTAATATTTTCTCAAACGCCCCTGTATTGTTTCAAGAGAAGATTTTAACTTATCAACGGCGCCTGTTACTGCCTGTTCATGGGACCCTGCATGATTAGTAACAGCAATAGGCTGCCTCCCTTCTAAACGAGCTTCAAGCACGCAACGTTTGTCGTTCTGCCCGCTCTTTTTACCGTCCTCATCTGAAAGATGAACTTCCAGTCGGGTTATGTGATCATCAAACCTGCTTAATTCACCTGAGATTAATGAGGTTAACGAGGCTCTAAGTTCTTCGCTTCCAATAATATTTCTGCCTGTGTTAAATTGAATTTTCATAATTGTTAAATATTTAGTTTAAAGAAGTTATCATATATAAAATCGTCTATAATTACTTTTAATTTTTAGCCACTATAGTAAATCGTTGAAACAAACTCCTCAAGTTGTGTATTAAATGCTGAGGGATTTTCCATATTGCTTAAATGACCGGCATGTTCTATGATATTGAGTGTGGAACCTTCAATTTTTTCATGTATAAATTGTGCTGCATCAAGAGGAGTAATTTTATCTTCTTTACCGACCATGATAAGCACTGGTACATTTATATCCTGCAGCTTGCTGCAAGTTTCTTTGCGTTCGTAAAAAGCCCGTAAGGTTTTGTAAAGAGATTGCTTCGAGGTGTTAACTATCATGTCTCTGACCGCAGCAATTTCTTCTTTCTTTGTTGATAACGATTCAGGTGCAAAAAGATTTTTTATACTCTCTTCGGCATATTTTTCCACACCTGCTTTCTTGATGCTTTCAATTGCTTTCATCCGTTTTTCTTTTACTTCAGGTGTATCAGCTATGCAAGTGGTATCACTCAATATAAGGGCATCAAAACGATCCGGATCTTTTTCAACAGCATTTAATGCAATGTATCCGCCCATAGATAAACCACACAGCATTGCTTTATCAAGTTTCAGTGCATCCATAAAGCTTAGAAGATCATTTGCAAAAAGCTCAATCGAAAAATCTCCTTTACCAGCATCGGAGTTTCCATGTCCGCGTACATCATAGGCAATCACACGGTAATTTTCTTTAAGAGCCTCCAACTGCTTATCCCACATCGCCTTATTAAATGGAAAACCGTGAATGAAAATAACAACCGGAGTTCCATTCTCCCCTTCATCATTGTAACTAACTGTAAGATTATTTACAGTTATCTCGATATTGTTTCCTATCTCACGCATAGCATTACTCTTTAAATTTTATTGTTGTTTAATTCTAATTGAATGATTTATTCATCCATTACTTCATTTTTACTTTGTGCCTTCCGGCAAGTGCTCACGTAAATAATTTTTCAATAGAGATTTAAGTGAATCATAATAAGCTCTTAAATTTTTACTGTTTATTTCAGGATTTTCAGTATCAGGAAGTGTAACAGGCATTTCTCCTAGATGTTCATAAAGTTCAGGGTACTTTTTCTGAATTGTCATAGTAATTTCCAGTATTTTGGCATTAAGTTCTTTTTCTGATTCCATAACCATTACTTTTTTATTAACTAAAATTCTTCTTTAATTATATGTTTGTCACTTACATTTAAATCTTGCAATTGTTTTTCTACGAACTCTATCATTGGCGGGGGACCACATAAATAGAAGTATTGATTTATACCGCCAAAATTATCCTGTAGAAAATCCATAGTGATTTGACCATGGGCATATCCATTTACTTTTTGTTCAGATAAAATGTTAATGAAATTATTACCTAATAATTTTTTAAACTCCTTTTCAAGTATGATATCAGCTGGCGTTTTATTGGCAAAAATTAATTTGGATTCACCAATTTCATTTATTGATTGAAGATATCTGAAGATCGAAATAAATGGCGTAACTCCTGCGCCGCCTGCAATAAATACACCTTCACCTTTATAATTAATTGCACCAAACACATCGTGCAGAATTAACTCATCATCTTCTTTAAGCTGCAGAAGTTCATTAGTAACACTTTTATGTGAAGGATATGTTTTGATAGTAAACTCAAGGTAATCGTTTTCCGGCAGTGATGTAAAAGTGAATGGTCTTTTTTCATTCTTCCAATCTTTTTTATTTATTGCAACTTCAGTTGCCTGCCCGGGAGTAAAATTGAACTGCGGCGGTTTATCAGTAACAATTTGAAGCACATCATGGGTGATGTGCTGTACTGATTTTATTTTTACTATGAGATCTTTCATTGATTAAATTATTTTGATAATTACAAAAAGTTTTCGTTATCGCATTTAGCCATTCTAAATTATATCCTGATTTGTTTTTAGTACAATCTGAAAAATTACTTCATTATATAATTCAATTGTATCAACCTGTCACACTCTAAGATTGGGTAGCCAAATAATTCTCTAAACCCATTTGTTCAATCTGTGCATTCTGAATTTCAGCCCAATCAACATGTCCTTCTTCCATCTTTAGGATATTTGTCAACAGATCGACAGTGCTTTCATCCCCAACTTCATGGGCAAGTGTAATTGCGGCATTATAAGTGCGCACAGCATCATGTTCATCGTTATTGTCGTTACTAATTATTTCCGGAACAGTTTTGCCAATCTTTATAGCATTAAGTTTTGATACTGTTGGTGAGCCATCTAAAAAAATAATTCGTTCGATAAGCCACTCTGCATGGTGCATTTCATCCATTGCCTGCTTCCTTATAGCCAGATGAAGTTTTTCATAACCCCAATTGCTGCACATTTCAGAATGCACCATATACTGGTTGATGGCAGTAAGTTCATCGGCTAAACGCTGGTTAAGCACCGTTATTAATTTTGCATTACCTTTCATAGTCATTCTCCATTATATAATTTTTCATTGTAAAAATTAGTTTTATTTCCAATTAACTTTTTTTTAGATAGTTAAAAACACAATTCTAAAAATTACGACTGCATTATTCTTTATTTGCGAATATATCTTTTACTGCAGTACTAACAATTTCCATATCGCGATTAAATTCGATTTTAAAATTTTCCCAATTTTCTTTTCTTTCATACTTATATTCATTTAATTTTTTCTTTAACTCGATATTCTTTTGTTCTAACGTTAGCACTTCGTTTTCATATTTAGCCTTGAATTTTGTACTTGTTGTTTTCATCGCAGCTTTAAAATCATTAATCTTATTTTGATTATCGTTAATTATTAATTCAGCATCGTTCTTGAATTGCTGCCACTCCTTTTCAAATTGAATCTGTGCATCAATCATATCCTGATTTGCTTTTTCAACATTATCTTTGGCATTATCCTTATTGTTCTCACAACCGGTAAATACTGCTCCCGCAATTAAAATTATAACTGCTAAGAAAAAATATTTAGTTTTCATAATTGTCCTCGTAGATTTGTTTAATAATAATTATTTGTTTACTTCCGGTAGTTTTAAGACTCATTCAATCAATTAGCATTAAATTTTCCGCCTAACTACCTATTAAATTCTGAAATTATTCGAAGCTTTAATCCTACAAAACACATAAACAATATTACCTGTTGTCAGGCAGGCTTTAGGCTGCAGTTATCAAGAATAAATCAAGAATAAATAAAGAAGATATTTCAGAAGCACTCAAGTCTAAAGTTTCTTGTTCTCAGTAATATGATAGGAAGTAATGCAGTTTTGATCAATCGGGCAAAGGGATGAAAAAGGAACTACATCTAAAAGATGAAGCATTAAAGCATAATGTGGATAAAATTACTTGAAAATTATTTTCTTATTTCTTCCAATTCAAAATCAATTGTGCCATATCCCAAAAGATCCCTCATAAATCCCATTAATCCTCCGCCTTCAATTTGTATTTTAGCTTTTATTAATCCGATGCCCTCCGCATACCATTCTGTAATTTTGTTTTTGGAGTCTGTGGAGCTTTCAACTATAGTTTCCAATTTCATTGCTTCAAATCTTCCAGCTTTTGTTATAACAAATTCTTTATCCAATACTTTCCCAGTAACTTTAACCTTGTTTGTTTCACCGTCTGAATATTCATCTCCTTCCCAATTCCATTCCTTGCCTGGTAACAATGGCAATGGAAATCTTAACAATGGTTTTTCATAAGTGATTGTTGCTTCTTTATTAATAAACAGAAAAACTTTTAAATATTGATATGTTTCTTTTACATAAACACCGTCTTCTTTTATTATCAGAGTCTGTTTGTACTTAAAATCTTCTCCTTCACTCAAGCTGATAGTAAATTCTCCATCGTGAAAATATTTTGTGCTGCTTTCTCCAAATGATGATTCATACACCAAGGTTTTACCATTATTAACAGGAAAGTATGTGTTTGAATCTATAGTTGGTTTCTTTTTATCTGATGAATCGATACTAATGGTTGCGAATAATAGAATTACAGAAATGATATAAATAGATTTGTTTTTCATTTACGTCGTATTTTTAAATTTAATATTTATTGTGTTTAATATTATTGTCTTCTGGTTATAAAAAGAAATGAACTTTTTTATTGTTACCATAAATACCATAACAGTTTTACTAAGGCTTCTATTACTTAATAAATGCCCGGCTGTAATCTCGTTACTATTTTACAGCCGGGTAAGGTGGATCTATGCACAATGAATATTTTAATGAAGCTATACTAATTATCTTAACTATGTCTTATCAAATAGCTTTATTGTTCTATTCATTGCTGAATAATGATATAAAGAAATGTATATGCTGGCAATCGATCAAAAGGATGAAAAAGGAACTACATCCTAGACGGGTAATTTTAATGTGGGAAGATTAATTAATCATCGATTAAAGAAGTTGTATCCATCGCAGTTTTGTACTGGTCAGAAAGATGAGCGTGCTTTGCAATCTGCACTCGAGTGTTAAGAGCTAATTTTTCAAGGATGTTATGAACGTGACTTTTTACTGTGTATGTTGAAAGATGAAGTTTTTGTGCAATTTCTTTATTTGTATTACCGTCTGCAATCAAAGCTATTACCTGTTGCTCACGTTTTGTCATCATAATCGATTCGTTTAGCTTGCTTGGTGATAATCCATTAATTGCATGTTCAATAATCTGAGAAAATAGTGATCCTGTTAAATGCGGAGGCAGAACTTGTGTACCTTCCATAACTGATCGAATAGTCTCTAAAAATTCCGATACATTTATATCTTTTAACATAAATCCAGAAACCCCGGCTTGCACAAATTCAAAAATATCTGCTTGTAACGGAATAAGATCCATCGCTATTATTTTTACTTCAGGGAAATTTTTCTTAACTAATTTTACAATACGCAGGCTATTCTGACTTCGTAATCCTAGATCGAGAAGCAATAGATTTGGTTTTTGTTTATCAATAAGAGTCAAAATATTTTCACCATTGCCAACACTAGTAACAACATTCATATCAGGCTGCTTTTTAAGCAACTCAGAAATACCTTCACGCAGAAGCCGATTGTCTTCAATGAGTAGTATGCGAATTTTCTTTATTGTCATTTAGTAATTTTTTTTAATATTACTCAGTAAAATAAATAATATTACTTCCTATTCAAAGAATGAATATGGAAAAGGAGGAGTTATTGGATATATGTTTTCATAGGATTTAGGCGAATAATAAAATGATTTTAAACTATAAGTAAACTACTTAGTAAGTTAAACTGCACCGTCGTTAGATTATATTGCCACGAGCTGAAGGACTTGTCATAATAGTGTTTATACTTCGTTGTAATTGCCGACTGCAATTAGAAATTAAAACCAAATATCAGGCAAAGTGAATCAGTGAACTTACTTATTTGTTAAGCAAGCCGGAGTTGTTTTTCTCGTTTTTCTTATCACGCTTTGCAGCTTTTTTTTCTTTCATAGTTTTTGCAGGTTCTTTTTTTGTACTCTTCTTGCTATCCTGTCCTTTACTCATAACATTCTCCTTTTACTTTAGATTTTAATTTCTTCTGCTGTACAATAATCAAAAAAAAACTTAATAAATAGTGGCAAGAGAATAAATAAATGTTCAGGAGTGGTTCGTTAAAGTTGAAACAAATAATGGCTGGTAATGCATGATAAAACCGGAAGGCGGTTTTTTATTAAACTGAGGCTGTCTCAAAAGTCTGTTTTTGTTTGTCATTCCAGTGAAAACGGGAATCCAAAATGCTTAATATAAAACGGATTCCCGCTTTCATGGGAATGACAATTCTGTACTTTTTACTTTTGAGACAGCCTCTTTTTTATGTATAGTAATTCATTTGCTTTATAAAACCGTGTCTAATCATTTTTCTTATTCGATTTAAACCAGAACTTAATGTGAAACAATCCGGTACAAGAGGATAAAAAACTTTGCAAGAATTTAAAACAAAAAACCAGTCTAACGACTGGCATTTTTTGTTTTAGTAGCGGGGGCAGGACTTGAATTATCTTTTTTTAACTTTTTTCATCTTAGCTTTACTTGTCTATAAATCTTTTAATTATAATCATTTACAAGATTATTGTAATTAAAATGAGTTAAGACACCTTCAATTAAATCAAGTAAAAGTGTCCGCATTAGTGTCCGCAAGTAAAAATAATCTTATCTTTGCTGTAGATAGTTTTATTAACTTTTGAGGCAACCAAAATGACAATAAACTTTTATCTTGATAACAGAAACGAGTTATCAGAAAAAAATATCCTCATAATCATTAGAGGATTAGGCAACAAGAAAAAACTTTGGTTTAACACCGGCGAAAAGATCGATCCTAAGCATTGGGACAATTCAAAGCAGATAGCCAAACGCACATACACCGGACACCCTGAATTAAATTCATACCTCACAGCACTCAAAGAAAAAATAAAAAAGAGATATAGACTTCTTAGTCTTGAGAATGAGATAATCACTTTCGATATGGTAAGGGCTAATGTAGAAAGCCTTTTTCAAATTAAGAAACCGATTGACAGTAAGAAATTATTTAGTGAGGCTTACAAACAATTTTTAGAAGTAAAAAAGATTGAGAAGAGATTTAGGACAGTACAAAAATACAACACACTATTAGACCACCTCACAGAGTTTGAAAAAAAGAAACATTATAAACTTTCCTTTGATAAAATGAACTTGCAATTCTTTGAAAAGTTTACAGCTTATTTGATGCAAGACTTAGAACATTCAAACAATACCGTTGGTAAATATATAAGCAGTTTGAAAACTTTCTTACGTTGGGCTGTAGATCGAAACATAAACACTCATCTTGATTTTATAAAATTCAAAGTCTATTCAGATAAAACAGATATTGTAGTTTTAACGGAAAAAGAATTGATGACTATCTACAGCCTGGATTTTTCCACTATACCCGATATAGAAAACCGTAAAACACTTGAGAAAGTTAGAGATGTTTTTTGTTTCCAATGCTTTACCGGACAAAGATTTTCAGATATAGAGAACCTTAAGCGAGATGACATTAAAAATGATAGTTGGTTATTACACACATATAAAACAAAGGATATAATAGAAATACCATTAACACCTCTTGCAAAAGAAATATTAGAACGTTATAAACTTAATCCACAGCCTTTGCCGGTTATATCACATCAAAAAACAAATAACCTCATAAAAGATGTATGCAGATTAGCAGAAATAACCGAGCCTTTAACTTTAGTTAGGTATAGAGGTCACGAACGGATCGAAGCTATAAAACAGAAATGCGATTTTATAACCACACACACAGCAAGAAGAACCTTTGTTACTATCTCACTTGAGAAAGGTATGAAAGCAGATACCATTATGGAAATAACCGGACACACTTCATATAAAACATTTAGAAAGTATGTTAAGATCACATCAAAGGTTAAACACCAGGAAATGAATAAGTTTTGGAAAAAACCTTCACACCTTAAAGTAATTAACTTCAAATAACATTAACCAAGAGGATAAAATGAAAACCACAAAACAAACAACCGGCAGAACCACCCATTTAGAAAAGATTGAACTTACAACCGCAAATTATAAGAAGTTAAAAAAATGTTCTAATGAACTTAAAAGAGACGTTTCGTATATTATTAATTCATTACTTGCAAAGATTGACTTGATAGCAGTAAAAAAATCTTAACATAAATTTTACGAGGCAACCGAGATGACAGCGAATAACACACAGCAAGAAATTATCAAGGCTTATCAACAAGAAACAAAATTTCCCTTGGCAGCTATTCACGACTTGTTGAAAAAATGCAGTATTGATTTAATTACTATTTCATCTATAGAAAAATCAATCAAGAAAATAAAAGATGAGATTAGTAAAATTGAAATACCAGAACAGATAGGGACAGAACTAATAAGGGGAAAAAATAATCCTATCACTAATTGGGATAATTCACAACCAAGTAAATTTAATTGGAAAGTGAAATCAAGATATAAAGACATTACAGAAAAAGAAGTAAATGTATTAAAAAGTAAAGTAAAAAATCTTAAACAATCAATCAGACATTTAGAAATCTTATTAAGAATTACAGAGCTATTTACACCACAGGCGGAAACGTCAAAAAAAGGTAAATCAAACAACTCTAAAAAGGACACAGCACCAAAGAAAAATATTTTCATTAATAAGTTTATTGATAACTCATTTGATTATGTATATACTGACAGAGACCAAAAGAAAATAGCAGAACACACCGAGTTATCAGAGGGAACGATATCAAGATACTTTAATGATTTAGATTTATTGGAATTGC
>JBBQSH010000063.1:0-16911 GCA_038214015.1 Ignavibacteriales bacterium
CCCTTTCTTCTTGTATAGACAGCCTCTTTTTTATGAACAAGCCTGATTGCATATTTTCTATTAAAACTACAGACACTACAAAACTCATCAAGAATAATTGATCTTTCTTGTTTTGTTGCTAAGAAATATCTTTTTTTAATCCCTTCTAAATATTCCTTTTTGCTCGAATTGCTCATAGATAACCTCAAAACTTGTGGTTACCTATATTATGGCGCAACGACCTTAACCCAAACTGCTTTGGGTTACTTTATTTATGGCGCAATGCGTCCCTACATTAACTGCATTTTCCTTTTTGCTATTTAACTTTTTGATGCTATTTTGCTGATAAGTATTCTTAAGTTCACAGAATCATCTGTAACAGAGAATTAAAGATAAAGCTACTTAAACTAAATTGGTTTTCTGGGGAAGAAATCCAGCACTTAAAGGAGAGAGGTAAATTTATGGCTCAGTTAAATTACTTAACCACTGTTCCCCGGCTCTATTACCATCTTACAGAAGAATACAGCAAAGAAACAAACAATTTTGTACTTAAGCATAAGGTAAACGGTAAATATGTTGGGATAACTTACGATCAGCTTAAAGAAGAAACAGATTCTTTTGCTTTTGGTTTGGCTTCACTGGAAATAAAAAAAGATGATAAGATTGCTATCATATCAGAAAACAGACCGGAATGGGTTTATAGTGATTTTGCAATTTTAAGTCTTGGAGCAATCGATGTTCCGCTTTACCCATCACTTACCGCTGAATCGATTGAGTTTATTTTAAATAATTCGGAATCAAAAGCAATAATTGTTTCTACAAAATTCCAGCTTAATAAAGTGATGAAGGTTAGAGATAAATGTAAAACTCTAAAGTACATCATCTTATTAAATGAAAAAGATGTTGATGAAAACATTAAAGATCTGTTATCGTTCAGCAAAGTTCAGGGATTAGGAAAAGATTTTAGCAAAGCGCATCAATCACTTCTAAAAGATAATCTTGCCATAATAAAACCAGATGACATTTGTACGATTATTTATACTTCCGGAACAACTGGCGAACCAAAAGGCGTTGTATTAACTCATCGTAATATACTTTCAAACGTTCAGGCAGCGCTGGATTGTTTTCCAATATCCAGCACAGATGTTTTTCTTTCATTCCTTCCACTATGTCATATCTTTGAAAGAATGGCTGGATATTACACAGCATTTTCTGCAAAGTGTACTGTTTGTTATGCGGAAAGTATAGAGACAGTCGCACAAAATTTAATTGATGTAAAGCCAACGATAATGACGAGTGTGCCAAGACTTTTTGAAAGGATTCATTCCAAGATTATAAAAAATGTAGATAGTCAGCCAGTAAAGAAACAAAAGATATTTTACTGGGCAATGGATATTGGTGTAAGATATGCTCAATTTAAAAAGAGTGGTAACATTCCGCTTTCATTCAAACTAAAGCATAAAGTTGCAGATAAACTTGTATTCGGTAAATTACGTGAAAAAACCGGCGGAAATTTGAGATTCTTTATTTCCGGCGGAGCTGCTTTACCAACTTATTTAGGAAACTTTTTTGAAGCGATAGGAATAATTATTGTTGAGGGTTATGGACTAACTGAATCATCACCTGTAATTTGTGCAAACAGAGTTGAGGATTTTAAATTTGGTTCCGTTGGTAAACCTTTCCCAGGTGTAGAAATAAAAATTGCATCTGATGGAGAAATTCTTGCCAGAGGGCCAAACATAATGCAAGGCTATTACAAGAATAAAAAAGAAACTGATGCAACTATTAAAGATGGATGGTTATACACAGGAGATATCGGCGTGTTTGATGGCGATGGATTTTTAAAGATTACGGATAGAAAAAAACATCTCTTTAAAACATCTGCAGGTAAATATATTGCACCAAATCCGATTGAAAGTATGTTTCTTGCAAGTAAATATATAGATCAGTTTGTATTGATTGGTGACAGACGAATGTTTTTAACTGCGCTTATTGTTCCTGATTTTGAAGCAGTTAGAGAGTATGCAGATTCACATAAAATTCCTTATGATAAAGTTGAAGATTTAGTTCGTGATGAAGAAATTTATAAAATGCTAGATAAGGAAATGGATCAGTTTCAAAAAAAACTTGCAAACTATGAGCGTGTTAGAAAGTTTGTTCTGCTGGATAGACCATTTACAATAGAGTCAGGTGAGATTACACCAAGCCTAAAAATTAAACGCAAATACGTTGAAGAAAGATATCAGGATTTAATTGAACAAATGTATCAGAGTTTAGATAGGTCTGTTCCGATAAACTAGACAGATTGAAATAATAAAAATTTTATTACTTATAATTGTCACACTGAGCGAAGTCGAAGTGTGACTTTTTTTTAATGGTCATCCTTCGTCTTCGCTCAGGATGACTGAAGAATAGAATTAAACTTTCAATCCATCAATCATTTGTTGATGGATTTTTTTATTGCTTGCCAGAATTTGAGGAGTAAAAATACTAATTTCATTTCCACTAAAATCTGTTACAATTCCACCGGCTTCTTCAACTAATAATTTACCAGCACATAAATCCCAGGGTTGCAAAGAAACTTCCCAAAAACCATCAAAAACTCCGCGAGCAACATAACAAAAATCTATTGCAGCAGAACCGAGTCTTCTTACTGCACGAGCTTGTTTTGTTAATGATTCAAATCTTTCAAAAGCTTTGTCTGGATTATCAGCAATATTGTAAGGAAAACCAGTAACTAAAACTCCCAATCCAATTTTATCATTATCACTTACTTTAATCTTAACATCATTTGCGAATGAACCACTTGCCTTTTCTGCTGAATAAAAAATATTTTGCATAACATCGTAAATAACTCCGGCAACAATTTCATTTTTCTTCATCACCCCGATTGAAACTGCAAAGATTGGTAAGCCGTGTGCAAAATTTGTAGTTCCATCAAGCGGATCGATAACCCATAAATAATCTGAGTCTTTTTTATGTTCACCGGATTCTTCTGTAAGAATATTATGTTTAGGATATTTTTTAGAAATAAAATCCATAATAGCTTTTTCGGATTTCGTGTCTATTTCTGTAACAAGGTTTTTTTCATTTGTTTTGTATTCAATTTGAAAATTTTTTCCAAATCCATCGCGGATAATTTCTCCTGCAATAACTGCTATTTCTAAAAGATCTTTAATCATAATTATTCTTCTTTTTGGTGCAAATATAAAAACTCTGTATCATACAACTAAATATGTGCATTTTTCCTTTCCTTGATAGCACCTTTCTAATTGGGTATATTTGCGCACAAAATTGAGTGAAAATAAGGAGAAAAATTGAGCCAAACCGATGATGTAATTAAAAAAGAGTCTAAAGAAAACAATCTTGTTGATGAGATTCCATCAATCTTACCGATTCTACCATTAAGAGATATTGTAATTTTTCCATATATGATTTTTCCAGTTCTCGTTGGACGTGAACAATCAATAAACGCCGCAAATTACGCAGTTGAAAACACAAAGTACATTTTTCTATCAACACAAAAAAAATCCAGTATAGAAGATCCTAAACCGACTGATTTTTATCTTGAAGGAACTGTTGCAAAGATCGTACAAATCTTAAAACTACCTAATGGTTTACTTAAGATTTTAGTTGATGGATTATTACAAGCTAGAATTATAAACTTTACAGATCGCAAAGAATTTTTTGAGGGAAAGGTTGAAGTAATTATCCCTGAAACAATTGTTGATCATGAGATGAATGCATTGATGAGACAAATGTCTCAATTGTTTAAGGATTATGTTAAAATTAGCCGCAATGTTCCAAATGAAACAATTGCTGCATTTGATAATATTGAAGAGCCTGACCGAAAAGTTTTTTATGCTGCGGCAAACATCAATCAATCAATTGAGATAAAACAAAACATACTTTCTAAATATATTTTGAAAGAACAGTTCTATGAGGTTATAAAAATCCTTAATTCAGAAATCGATATTCTAAAAATTGAAAAAGAAATTGATAATAAGGTTCAGGAAAATATTGCTAAAACTCAACGTAAGTTTATTATACAGGAGCAAATAAAAATTCTGCAGGATGAGCTTGGTGATGATGAGGAATCAACTTCAGAATTTGGGAAGATTAAGGATCAGATTTTAAAAGCAAAAATGCCAAAAGAAGTTGAGGCAAAAGCACTTGAGGAATTTAATAAGTTAAGAAAAACTCCATCGATGTCTCCGGAATCAACTGTCATCAGAAATTATCTAGATTGGCTTGTTGATATTCCCTGGTACAAAAGAACTAAAGATAATTTAAGTATTAAACATGTTCAGAAAATTTTAGATGAAGATCATTTTGGATTAGAAAAACCGAAAGAAAGAATTATCGAACATATTGCAGTCTTAAATCTTGTTAAGCATATGAAGGGCCAGATTTTATGTTTTGTGGGACCTCCCGGAGTAGGTAAAACTTCTTTAGGAAAATCTATTGCTCGTGCTCTTGGTAGAAACTTTATTAGAATAAGTCTCGGCGGCGTTCGTGATGAAGCTGAAATACGTGGGCATCGTAAAACATATATCGGCTCAATGCCTGGTAAAATAATTCATTCAATGAAAAAAGCTGGAACTGTAAATCCAGTTATTCTACTTGATGAAATAGATAAAATGAGTATGGATTTTCGTGGTGATCCTTCATCAGCAATGCTTGAAGTTTTAGACCCCGAACAGAATAATTCATTCAACGATCATTACATTGAGGTTGATTATGATTTAAGTCAGGTTATGTTTATTACCACTGCAAATGTTAGATATAATATCCCTCTTCCTTTGCAGGATAGAATGGAAATAATAGAACTGCCTGGTTATCTTGATTATGATAAACTTGAAATTGCAAAGAGACACATTTTACCAAAGCAGCTTATTGCACATGGAATTGAAAATAAAAATGTAACTTTTTCTGATGAAGCAATTAGAAAAATTATTTCAGAATACACGAGAGAAGCAGGTGTTAGAAATCTTGAAAGAGAATTGGCCACTGTCTGTCGAAAAGTTGCAAGAGATATTGTTGTTAAAGAATCTGCAAATGGAAAAGTACTTAAACCCCACAAACAAGTAATTGATGAAGTTAGAATAGAAGATTATTTGAAAACTCCACGTTTTAGATCTCATAGACACAGCAAGTTAAATAAAGTTGGAAGTGTTACGGGTTTAGCATGGACGAGTGTTGGCGGAGAAATACTTACTGTTGATGTTACAATTATGAATGGCAGTGGTAAATTAACACTTACCGGACAGCTTGGAAATGTTATGAAAGAATCTGCTCATGCCGGATTAAGTTATCTACGATCCAAAGCAAAACATTTAGGATTGAATCCTGATTTCTTTAAAGGAAAAGAAATCCACATTCATCTTCCTGAAGGTGCAATTCCAAAAGATGGACCTTCTGCAGGAATAACAATGGCTATGGCAATGCTTTCTGCGGTGAGCGGTATTCCGGCTTCGAACAATATCGCTATGACCGGGGAAATTACACTTACAGGATCGCTATTAGCCATCGGTGGCTTGAATGAAAAACTACTAGCTGCAAAACGTAATGATATAAAAACAATTCTTATCCCAAAAGATAATGAGATTGATTTAAAAGAGATGCCGGAAAAAGTAAAAGAAGGATTAAGAATTATTCCGATTGCAAAGTTAGAAGAAGCAATTCCATATGTTTTTCCTGATATGAAAAAAATTAAACCTGTGACAAAACAAAAAGTTGTTAAGACCAAGAAAAAGAAATAATGTCTGAATCATTAGTTATAAATAACGATGCATCTATTGATGAACAATATCAGCTTTTAGTTAAGCAGGTAAAAAGTTTATTGAGGAAAGAAGATAATGTTATTACAAATCTTTCTAATTTTAGCGCTGCACTAAAGCAAACTTTTTCCAAAATTAGCTGGGTGGGATTTTATCTTTTTGATGGTACTAAACTTTATCTCGGACCATTCCAGGGAAAAGTTGCATGCACAGAAATAAAAATCGGCAGCGGTGTTTGCGGTACCTCTGCAAAGGAAAGAAAAACAATTATTGTTGAAGATGTTGATAAATTTCCCGGACACATTGCTTGCGATGTTGAGTCAAGATCAGAAATTGTTGTACCGATAATTAAAAATGGAAATTTATTTGGTGTTTTGGATATAGATAGCACTGACTATAATTCATTTAACGAAATAGATAAACAATATCTTGAAGAATTAGTAAGTTTTTTAAGTAAAGAAATTATATAAAGTATATGGCTTATCAAGTAACAGCAAGAAAATGGCGCCCGAAAAAATTTGAAGATGTTGTTGGACAGGAACACATAACGGCAACTTTAAAGAATGCAATTAAAACCAATCGTATTGCTCATGCATATATTTTTACCGGTCCACGCGGAGTTGGTAAAACCACAACTGCAAGAATACTTGCTAAAGCTTTGAACTGCGAAAACCCTCACGATGCTGAACCTTGTAATGAGTGCGCAATGTGCAAAACAATTAATGATTCCCAAACGATGGATATCATTGAAATTGATGGTGCATCAAACCGAGGGATTGATGAGATTCGCACATTAAGGGAATCAGTTAAGTATGCACCAACGCGCGGTAAGTATAAAATTTATATTATAGATGAAGTTCACATGTTAACGAAGGAATCATTTAATGCATTCCTAAAAACTTTAGAAGAACCGCCTGCGCACACTATTTTTGTTTTTGCAACAACAGATATTCATAAAGTTCCACTTACAATTATTTCACGCTGCCAGCGATTTGATTTCCGAAGAATTCAACTCGATACAATTAAGAGCACGCTAAGTAATATTGCCAAACAAGAAAATATTTCTATTGATGATAAAACGCTTACTCTAATTTCAAAAAAAGCAGATGGGGCACTACGTGATGCTCAAAGCTTGTTTGATCAGGTAATTTCTTTTTGTGGTGATAAGATTGATTCAGAAACAGTGTCTAAGATGTTAAATCTTATCGATGATGATTTATTTTTTACTATTTCAGATGCGATCCTTGAGAAGAATTTTAATGTAGTCTTTAAAACAACGGAAAAAATTTATCAAAATGGTTGGGACTTCATAGATTTTAATGATGGATTGTTAGAGCATTTCAGAAATATACTTACTGTTATTTTAACAGAAAGAACTGAACTTGTAGAAACCGCTGAGGTTTATCGAACAAAGTATGCAAATTACATCCAGACTTTTTCTACAGGTGATTTGTTAAGAATATTAAATTATTTGAGTAAGCTTCAACAAGAATTACGATATTCCAATAATCAAAAACTTAAAATAGAAATTGCGTTAACAAATCTTGTTGGATTGGAAAAGTCTGCCACTCTTTCTGAAATAATTTCCGGATTGGAATCAGGGAATGTTGAAATAAAAAGTAGCAATGTTATTTCAAGCACAAAAGAGAAAAGTTCAACACCATATACAGCAAAACAAATTCTACCAGAGAAAAAACGCGAGATTAAATCTGAACCTATTCCTAAAACTGAAGCATTTGTCCCGCCAATTAAGGAAACACTTTCAGGAATCCAAGCAGATTTAAATTTTGAAACCATAACCAAAAAGTGGCAAAGTTTTGTTGATGATGTTTGCAAGGAAAAATCATTTTTACTGACTCCTCTATTTAACAATGTAAAACCCCTAAACTTTGATGGAACAAATCTGCATTTAGAATCATCCGATCCTACAGCAGAATCTTCACTTCGATTTCATCAAGAGTATATCAATAAAAAATCACGTGACTTTTTTGGTAAAAAGGTAAATATTAAGTTCGGATTTGATGAGATTCAAAAACCAAAATCTACTGCCAATAAAGAGGCTAAATCCACAAAAAGCGCAAAAACTTCCAAAATCACAGATCCTTACGAAAAAATCATTATTGAAGATCTTGGCGGTCAGGAAATAAACTGAGTTAATCTCAACATTTCAACTTTTTCAATCCCCCTAAACGTTTGATAATTAAATAGTTATATATATTTTTGTGCCCTATGTCAAAAAAGTTAATCATTGCCATAGACGGACCAGCAGGCTCCGGGAAAAGTACAACCGCAAAACTTGTAGCTAAAAGATTAAATTATCTTTACATTGATACAGGCGCGATGTACCGGGCGGTTACTTTATTCGTTTTGAGAAATAATTTGATGGGGAAAACGAATGAAATAATAGAGTTTGCAAACAGTTTGAAAATTGTTCTTAGTTTTATTGACGGTGAAACCAACATTACTGTAAATGGAGAAGATGTTTCTAAAGAAATCCGATCATTTGAAGTAAATAGTAACGTAAGTGAAATAAGCTGCATTCAAGGTGTTAGAAAAATTCTTGTAAAAAAACAGCAGGAAATGGGAAAAAACGGCGGTGTTGTTATGGAGGGCAGAGATATAGCAACAGTTGTTTTTCCAAATGCTGATGTTAAAATTTTTCTAACCGCAGGTATTGATGAAAGAGCGGAAAGACGTGCTAAAGAGTTTTCTGAAAAAGGAACAGATGTTCCAATCAACGTAGTAAAAGAAAATTTAAAGAATAGAGATTTTATCGATTCAAACCGCGAAGCAAGTCCGCTAAAAAAAGCTCTCGATTCAATCGAAGTTGATACATCCAACACCACAATAGAAGAACAAGTTGAACAAATTTTGAATCAAGTAAAAATTATAGCTGATAATAAAGGACTTAAAATTTAAGCCGGCTAAACTAATGTTAAACTAAATAGTCTGTTCTACTGAGCTATCCGGCTGAGACTCAGAAAAACAGAAAGTATTTTTAGGAGGATTAATGTCCCAAGAAAAAGAAACGATTCTAAAAACTGTGACTCCCGATGAGTATGAAAAAGCCAAGAATAAATTTAACGATGAAGAATACTCTCAAGAAGAGTTTATGGCGTTGGCAAAACTCTACTTAGATTCATTTAGAGATGTTAAAGAAGGTGAGATGATCAAGGGGAAAGTTGTTAGAATCATGGGCGATAATGTTATCGTTGATGTTGGTTTTAAATCAGAAGGTACAATTCCACGTCACGAATTTTTTGAAGGCGTCGATTTAAAAGTCGGTCAGGAAATAGAAGTAGTTCTTGAAAGTGTTGAAGATCAGGAAGGCAATCTTGTTCTTAGCAAACAGCGTGCGGATTTCTTACGCATCTGGGAAAAGGTTCTAAGAGCTCACGATACCGGCGAAATTATCGAAGGTAAAATTGTTAAAAGAATTAAAGGTGGAATGGTTGTTGATCTTTTAGGAATGGAAGCATTCTTACCAGGTTCACAAATAGATATCCGTCCTATCAGAGATTTTGATGCATTCGTTGGTCAAACAATGGATTTCAAAGTCGTTAAAGTCAACGTTCCAACAGAAAACGTAGTAGTATCTCACAAAGTACTTGTTGAAGAAGAAATTTCTGATCAAAGAAATGCAATACTTAACAGCCTTGAAAAAGGACAAATACTTGAAGGTACCGTTAAAGCGATTACAGATTTTGGTGTGTTTGTTGATCTTGGCGGTGTTGATGGTCTAATCCACATCACAGATCTTAGCTGGGGTAGAATCAACCATCCAAATGAAGTTGTGAAACTTGATGAAACTATTAAAGTTGTTGTTACTGATTTTGATGAAGAGAAAAGAAGAATTTCACTTTCACTTAAAAAACTTCTTCCACATCCTTGGGATCAAATTTCTGAAAAATATAATCTTGGTGATAAAGTATCTGGCAGAGTTGTTTCTCTTACAGATTACGGCGCTTTTATTGAGATTGAAAAAGGAATTGAAGGTCTTATTCACAATTCAGAAATGAGCTGGACACAGCACATTAAACATCCTTCACAAATAGTTGCAATGGGACAGGTTGTTGAAGCGATTATTTTAAGTCTTGATAAAGAAGAAAAGAAAATTTCTCTCGGTATCAAACAGCTTGAACCAGATCCTTGGGAAACTTTAATGGCTAAATATCCTGTTGGATCTAAACACTCAGGTGTTGCTCGTAATCTCACAAACTTTGGCGTGTTCGTAGAACTTGAACCAGGTGTTGATGGATTAGTTCATATTTCTGATCTATCATGGACTAAGAAAATCCGACATCCCGGCGAAGTTGTAAAGAAAAATGAGAAAATAGATGTATTGGTTCTTGGTGTCGATGTTGAACAGAGAAAAATATCACTTGGACATAAACAAATTATGGATAATCCCTGGGATACTTTTGAACAAGATTACTCTGTTGGAAAAATTACAGACGGCAAGGTTGTTAGAATAATTGAAAAAGGAATTATTGCTGAACTTCCTTCTCACGTTGATGGATTTGTTCCTACAACACAGCTTTCTACATCTAAGATTAAAAACATTGCTAATCACTTCCCTATTGATTCAATGATTCCTTTAAAAGTTATTGAGTTTGATAAGGAAAGCAAGAAGATAGTTTTAAGTGCTATTGCAGCTCTTAAAGAAAAATCTGATGCTGAAATTGAACAATATATTAGCACATACAAATTAGAACGTGTTACCGTTCAAAATATTCAAAGTGCTGAAATGGGAACAATTGATTCATCTGAATTCCCAATCTTTGAAGTGCCTGAACCAGACACAGTGAAAAAAGAAGAGACTCCATAAATTCTCTTAAATATTCTATATTAGGAGCGGGAAAACATCCCGCTCTTTTTATTTCAAATAAAAACTAAAATGCCCCAGACAGTTGCATTACATACTTTAGGGTGTAAACTTAATTTTTCAGAAACATCAACTATCGGAAATCAATTTTTAAAAAGTGGTTTTTCTGTTGTGGATATGAATGATAAAGCAGATGTTTATGTATTCAATACCTGCACAGTTACAGAAAATGCCGAGAAAGAATGCAGGCAGCTTGTAAGAAGAGTTTTAAGGAATAATCCAAACGCTTTCATTATTGTTACAGGATGTTATGCACAATTAAGAGCAGATGAAATTTCCGCAATCGATGGTGTTGATGCTGTGCTTGGAAGCAATGAAAAGTTTGAAATATTTTCACTCCTAAAAGACTTCAATAAAAAAGAACTTTCCTGTATTTATGTTTCCCCAAATGACGAATTAAATAAATTTGGTGTTGCAAGCTCAACGGATGCGGACAGCAGAACAAGAGCTTATTTTAAAATTCAGGATGGCTGTGATTACAAATGTACATTCTGCACAATTCCTCTCGCTCGTGGTAAGAGCAGAAGTATGAATCCTGAGCTTGTTGTTGCTGATTTTAAAAAACTTGTAAGTCAAGGTTATAAAGAAATTATTCTTACAGGTGTAAATGTTGGTGATTATGGCAAATCTTATGATTTGAATTTTTATGAATTATTGAAAAGATTAATTAAAGTTGATGGTGATTTTAGAATTCGTATTAGTTCAATCGAACCAAATTTACTGACTGATGAAATTTTAGATCTTACTATAGAATCTGAAAAACTTTGTAATCATTTTCACATTCCATTGCAAAGCGGCAGTAATGTTGTTTTGGGTTCGATGCAGAGACGATACACTGCTGATGATTACAGAAAAGTTATTCTTAAAGCGAAACAATTAATTCCTGATCTTGGAATTGGTGTAGATGTGATAGTTGGTTATCCGGGTGAAACTGAAAAAGAATTTATGGAAACATATAATTTCCTTCTCGATCTTCCAATTTCATACTTACACGTGTTTACATATTCAGAAAGACCAGATACAAAAGCTTTAACACTTTCAGATTCGGTTGATCCTTCAGAAAGAAAAAGAAGAAATAAAATGCTTAGAATCTTAAGCGATAAAAAGAAAAATTATTTTTACAATCAAATGATTGGGAAAAATATTGATGTGCTTTTTGAGTCACAGAGTGAAGACGGGATGATAAAGGGTTTTTCTTCCAATTATGTCAGAGTTCAAAATAATTATGATAAAGATTTAAAAAATCAGGTTTGCTTAGTAAGAGTAAAAGGCATTGAAAACGGTTTAGTTTACGGTGAAATAAAAGAGATAAAAAATTCCGTTGCATTAGAAATATCCTCCATATAATATTCAAGTAAAAAAAATGAAAAATATTCTTGTACTCCTAATAACTCTTTCATCTCAAATATTTTCACAAATTGAAGAAAAATCATTTTATGCTTTCAAACAACACGCGATATCTGAAATATCTCAAATTAATGACATTGATCAGCAGATTGCGCTTGATGATGTAAAACAAAAAAAGAGTACCGGATTAGCAATTGTTTACTCTTTACTCTTGCCAGGTATGGGTGAGTTATATGCCAATGCCTATGACAGTGGAGTTTATTTTACTGTTGCAGATGGCGTTCTTTGGGGAACTTATATCGGAATGAATGTTTATGGCAACTGGCAAAAAGATAGATACATTTCTTATGCACAAACTAATGCCGATGTAACAACTGAAAATAAAGATGATGATTATTATGCAACTATTAGTGAGTATTTAAGTATTGATCAGTATAATGATCAAAAAGCATTTGAGCGAAACTTTGATGAAATGTACAACACGGAACAATATTTTTGGAAATGGAATACTTCAGAAGAAAGGAAAGTTTATAGAGAAATGTGGGTATCATCAGAACAAACTTTAAATGATGTAAGATTTGTTGTTTGGGGGTTGCTGCTCAATCGAGTGGTAAGTGCCATCAATGCTGTAAGATTGGTTTCAAAGTATAATAATAATCTTAGTCAGGAAGTTGGATGGAATGTGTCAGTAGGTGTTCAGAGTTACCCTGATAATACTTCTTCGTACAAAATTAATTTTATTACAAGGTTTTAAAGCAAGAATGCCCACTTCATGGTGGGCATTTTTTTTGATTATCATCTCATTAAAATCATTTTCTTAACTACTTCAAATTTTTCAATACTAAGTTTATAAAAGTAGATGCCGCTAGAAAGATTTTGGGCATCAAATTTAACATTATATTTTCCAGCCAATTGATATTCATTCACCAGAACTGCAACTTCATTTCCAAGAACATCATAAACCTTTAAAATTACATTAAGATTTTTCCCTTTGGTCGAAATGACATTTGGAATCGTATAACTGATAGTTGTACTTGGATTAAATGGATTCGGATAATTTTGCTCGAGCCTATAATCAGAGGCAACAGGAATTTCAGTTTCTATTATGTTTGAATATTCGAACGATCCATCAAAATCTATTTGCTTTAATCTGTACTGATATTTACCTGAACTGATTCCAATATCTACGAAAGAATAAGTCCTCATTTCTGTTGTTGATCCACTTCCATTTATAAAAGTAATTATATTCCATTTCTCTTTGCCAGTTGAAGACTGCTGATTGCCGACTTTCTTTTTTTCAATCTCAAAGCCCATATTATTTGTTTCAGTTGATGTTATCCAATTTAGTGTAACATCATTTCCAAATACCGATGAAGTAAAGATTAAAAATTCTACGGGGACCACTTCTTCAGTAACAACAATTGGAAATTTTGGTCCAAAATTCCAGCGATCATGAAAATCTGGAATAGAATCGTAAACTAGACTTAATCCACATGAATAGAGAGTATCAATTACGACAGAATCAGGAACTGTGTAAGCAAACTCCCAGTAAATAGTATCTTGAGGAGTTGGAAAAACTAATGGAAATGCTTGTGTTAATTCATTAGGTGAACGATAATCCCAAACGGAAAAAGAATCCACTAGAAGCATTATTCCAAATCTTCCTGCAACGTTGTAGCCACCGCCTTCAGCAGGACCGTCAGCAAGATACATCCTGTACAATCCGGTTTCGCCTCTGAACAAAGTATCAGGACCTTCAATCCAAACAGAAACTGTTGTGTCCTGTTCTGTTGTATGACAAACGCAGCCGCTCCCGTTCAATTCAGTGCCGCCAAGCAGATCGATTTCAAACAAGTCAGAGTATGCAATTGTTGTGAACAGTACGAAAATAATTATAAGAATAATGTAGTTTTTCATTTTTATCTTCTTTAGTAGGATATTCTATAAGTAAGATATAAAAATAAGAGATTATAAAAAAAATGAAGCGGAAAACTTTAGTCGCCCGCTTAAAATTTACTGTAAAAGTATCATCTTTCTTGTTTGAATGAAGTCACCAGCTTTTAATTCATAAAAATAAACACCGCTGGCTATACCGGATGCATTAAATAACATTTCATATCCGCCAGCCTGCTTCTGTTCGTTAACAAGAGTCACTACTTCGTTTCCAAGAACATCATAAATCTTAAGTTGCACTCGAGACCCTTCGACGGAGTTTATTCCGCTTTGATCGGGACTCAGGGTGACATTTGGAATTGTATAACGGATAAATGTAGTAGGATTAAATGGATTAGGATAATTTTGCTCCAAAACAAATTCATTAGGAGAGTGAATTTCAACTTCAACTTCATTCGAATACGAAAACGATCCATCAAAATCAATCTGCTTTAATCGATAGTAATATTTTCCTGATGATAAGCTATTATCGGCATATAAATATGATTGAGTCTGAGTTGTAGTGCCGTGCCCATCCATAAATCCAATAACCATCCAATCAAGATTTCTCCCTTCGGTAGAAATGACGGCACGTTCAATCTCAAATCCCATATTATTTGTTTCAGTAGCTGTTATCCATATTAAAGTAACACTATTTTCATTTACCGAAGAGGTAAAAGACACTAACTCAACTGGAATAATAGAAGAAACAAGTTCAATGTTTAATGTTGTTAAGGAATTGTAATTATTTACTGCGATATTGTTAATAGTTTGACTATAATAATCGGGTGCTTCAAATTTAAATGAATATGTACCGGGGGTAAGCATTCTTAAATAAAATCCACTGCCGTCTGAGAAAACTTCTGAATTGTCCGTATCGTGATTTAGGACCGTTACTTTAGCTTTAACTGGATTACCGATCGTGTCGGTTATAACACCACTAACTCCTTTCATAACAGTTTCCATGTACTTTATTAAAGACTTTCTATTATAATTCCAATGTGCAGGCAGTTGTGATGCAGGGATTAGCTTTGTATCAGATATTTCTATCGTTAATTCTCTGCCCCATCTGTAATAATTCGTATAATCCTGTCTGCCGCCTGAAATAATATACCAATCACCACCATTTGTAATTCCATCATCGTATCCATTCATATAATTTGATGGTGCATTAGCCTGACAGGTATCCGCATACAAATGTGAAATATATTGATACCAAGCTTCATCTGGATGACGACGGTAATCAGGATACTCGTTCGTCCAGGTATCCCAGGGATAGTTAACTACTTCTGTTCCACCATGAAAATTTGCGATAAGTGCAAAGTTGTTTGCTTCAGCAATTGTTCTGAATCTTGTAGTTTCAATTTGCTGATTTGCATTTACACCATAAACGGGATCAGGAAAATTTCTGTTAAGATCATAGTTGTTGTAATTATATCTCGTTGCTCCATATACCGTGCTGTTGCCGCTTCTATAAGTACCATCAGGATTTGCGAGAGGGTTTATCCATATCTCAACATTGTTAACCAGATTTGTAATTCTGGAATCTGAACCATAAGTGTTTAGCAAAGAATCAATTAATCTTAACATCAAGACATAACCAGTAATTTCATCACCATGCATTGATGAAGTGTACATGAACTGAGGCTCAGTTTCATGCTGGTTTACATTATCTGAAATAACAGCAAATAGTATTTTTCTTCCCTGAACGGTTGTGCCTGCATCAACAATTCTACAAAGGTTAGGATAGTTTGATTGAAATAAATACATCATCATAACATAAGCATCATAAGTAGGATAAACATCCCACGCACTTAATCCTTCAATATTTGATGACATTTCAGGTTCAATCAGTTTTGATGGTCGAGTTAACAATGAGTATGGATAGTTTAGACTTTCAAACTTATGGAATTCAGTTTCATTAGCATATGCAAAAACAGTATTCCCTTCCACATTGTCAATAGAAATAATGTTTGTTAGAGACCGTATCTCTGAACGATCTGAAATATTAAACTTAAAATAAACTTCATGGTTATCTTTAAAGTATTGTTCATTTAATATCTGTGAAAATGAAATTGATGAGAGTAACAAGAATAAAAAAACAGAAAAGATTTTATTCATAAAAGCCCCTGCGTGGATGTGAAGTGAATAAACATAAATTAAATTTTTTACTATTTAAAGTTATAAAGATTTCGTTGGATACATATAGTTAGATATTCGCAATTAACTAATATTTTGATAAAACATATAACACCCTATCTCCCACTTTTTATTCATCAACACCAAAAAGCTTTTTAAACTCATCTATATTATTAATTGATTTAATAATCCCTTCTTCATCAAGAGCACTATTTGATTTACTTATTTCGGCAGAAAACTCCTCACTTGAAATAATTTTAGCTGAACATACTTTGGCGTATTGTGCCAGGTTGGAATCTGAAGTAATGACAATAATATTTCTTGGAGATTTTGATTGGGAAATCTGCTTCTTAATCTTTTCATCAGCAGTTAGATTTTCTGAATAAACAATTTTCATTTTTGATGAATTAATTCTGCTTCCTTGATGGCCATCCAAATGTAATGAAACACTTGCCTTCTTTTGGTTAAAGTACCGATCAAGAATGTAAACAAGTTTTTCGCGGGAAGCCTGCTTATCTTTTTTCTGAAGACTAATTAACGAAGAAATTTTTCCAATCAAATTATTCCCATCAATAATATAATTAAGCAAGATTATCTTCCTTCATAGAATTGGTCACGTTTGGTAATCTTCAAATCCTGTAACTGCGGAGCTTTAACTCGTATTTCAAAATTGTAACCGCGATATGTTCCGATGGGATTCCATGTAAAATTCATTGTCCAGCAATGAAGATCACGCGATATTCGAATTTGCGGAGCTGCAAATTCTTTTTGTTGAAGATCATAACTACCTGTTACAGAAAACTTCCATTTAGGAGTAAGATTAAAATTTAAACTGCCGCTTATACTTGA
>JBBQSH010000064.1:0-16882 GCA_038214015.1 Ignavibacteriales bacterium
ACAGGTCAAACTTCTGCTCAGGTTGCTACTTATTTAAGACTACTAGGTTATGACGCAAAATCACTTCAATTTGGTGCTAACAGATTGTTCTATGATACAGTACCTGCTTCCAAATGGAATGAAGCAACTGAATTTATGAACTATCCTGTAGTTCAATAATTTAATTTTTATTTTCATAATGCCTGAGGATTAAAAACCCTCAGGCATTTTTTATTTTAAAGGATTGAACTGATTATTTAACATTCTAAAAATATATAAAAATTGCTTTGTTAAATCAGTTAATTAGTTTAGAAACATATTTGCGCCTGGTCCAACCGGAATGCCCAGTAAAAACCAAACGATAAACATTATAGTCCAAATTATAAAAAATGTAATTGTATAAGGGAGCATGGTAGCTATCAAAGTTCCAATACCGGCTTTAGGATCATACTTTCCTACAAATGCAATTATCAAAGCAAAGTAAGACATCATCGGTGAGATAATATTTGTAACACTATCACCAACTCTATAAGCGCCTTGTACTAATTCAGGCGAATATCCCAACAGCATAAACATTGGTATAAAAACAGGAGCCATAATTGCCCACTTGGCAGATGCACTTCCAATAAATAAATTTATAAATCCGGATATAATGATGAAAGAAATTAAAAGTGGAATTGGGCCAAGTCCGGATGATTTTAGAATATTTGCACCTTCAACGGCGACAATCATTCCAAGGTTTGTCCAGTTAAAAAACGCAACAAACTGAGCCGCAAAAAAAACAAGTACAATGTATGAGCCCAGAGTTTCCATCGATTTATTCATACCTTTTATCACATCGTTATCATTCTTTATTGTCTTTGCACCGATGCCATATGCGAGACCAGCAACCACTCCACCAAGAAAAATAAACGAAACAATTCCACTTAAGAAAGGTGATTTAAGTATGCTAAAAGTTTTTGGATCTCTTAAAAAACCTTGTTCAGGTAATATGCCTGCTAATATTATTAGTGTAAAAGCTGAAACTGCAGCAAGTGTATACCACAAACCTCTTTTTTCATCATGGGATAGTGGTTTAATTTCCTCTGCTTTAGCATCACCTTTATAAGTTCCCAGTCTTGGAATAACAATTTTTTCTGTAACCCATGTTCCTGCAGCAGCAATAAAAAATGTTGAGACGAACATGAAATAATAATTTGCCGCAGCGTTAACTTCATAGGATTTATCTATTATGTGGGCGGCTTCTTGCGTAAGTCCTGCCAGCAGCGGATCAATAGTTCCGAGCAAGAGATTTGCACTGTAACCTCCGGATACACCAGCAAATGCAGCTGCTAAACCTGCAATTGGATGTCTTCCAACAGCGAGAAAAATAATTGCTGAAAGTGGAACAAGAAGAACATATCCAATCTCGCTTGCTGTGTTAGATAATATTCCCGCAAATACAATTACAAATGTTAGAAGTTTTTTTGGTGCTTTTAAAACAAGTAATCTTAATGAAGTTCCTATCAAGCCGCTGTGTTCTGCAACTGCAATTCCCAAAAGTGAAACAAGAACCGTCCCGAGCGGTGCAAATGAAGTAAAGTTGGTAATAAGGTTTAATATTATCCGATGCAGTCCTTCAACCGAGAGAAGATTAATAGGTCTTATTTCTAAACCAGTACCGGGATGTAATACAGAAAAATTAAATTGGCTGACTATCCATGAAAGAACAATTACTCCAAGTGCAAACAATGCAAAAAGAGTAGTTGGATGTGGAAGTTTGTTGCCAACCTTTTCAATTATACCTAAGAACTTTTCTATATACTTATTTGATTTTCCTGTTGCTTCAGTCATTAGTATTATCCTTGGATTAATTTAGAGATGTAACAAAGTAAACTGCAATTCTGATTCAATATAAAAAAAATATTTTATAGGATGCTACATAAAAGAGAGATTGTGAAATTGCCTTCACAGTCATTTTGAAGGATTTACCGCTGCGAATTCGAGTGAGAAATTTTATAAAATATTGCGAGAAAGATTTCTCACCGACTGAACCTGCCTGCCGGGTTTGTTGCACAACTTTTAAGAGTCATTTCGAAGGAGTCTTCGACTGAGAAATCTTTTTAGTATACAGCATAAAAGATTTCTCCCTTCGGTCGAAATGACGACGATTAGAGTTCTACAACAGACCCTGCCGGAAGGCGGGGTCGGATTAGAGATGACTATTTATTGATAAGAAAATAGTTCACTTTTCCATCAAAATCTGTTGTGATAAATTTATTATTACTAAGTGGAGTAATCGTATTTACAAATCCATTTGTAATTTTATGCTGCCAAAAAATTTTACCAGTTTCAGAATCAAGAGAGTATATCATCCCATTTTTTGTTGGATAAAAAAGTGTTCCATCTTTCTCAACTATTTGAGATGAACTGATATCGTAACCAAATCCGCAGTTTGTAATCCACAAAGGTTCTTCTAGTTTTTCTGAAACTGGAAGAGCAAGAATTGTATCATTCATTGTTCGGATAAAAAGTTTTTCACCATCTTCAGAGAGTCCAACAGTTTCTCTAACCTTATATTTCCCAGTCCGCCATAGTTGATTGCCAGTTTCAATATCAATCGCAGTTAATTTTCTATCTGGAGCGGCAAAGAATACAATTCCTTTTGAAACAACTGGCAAGCAAGCAGCGGGGGAGTAGAATGTTCCGGTGTGATCACCTTTCCATTTCCAATTTAGTATTCCTGTTTCAGCATTAAGACAATAAAAATGTTCATCCCATGCACCGAATAAAATTTTATTATCATAAAATGCTGGTTTAGTTTCTACAAATCCATTTAATCCTTTAAACTCCCAAATAAGTTTTCCACTTTCCAGATTAAAAGCACGAAATACCCTATCGCTTCCACCGATGAAAACAATATCATCTTCTATAATCGGGCTTCCTAAAACAGCAGCATCCGTTTTGTATTTCCAGATAAGATTTCCTTTTTTATTATTCAAACAATAGATTGAACTATCTGCACTTCCGAATACTACATAATTATCTTTAATAGCTGCAGTTGAGTATATAGCATTTTGTGTTTTATATTTCCAGTTAACAAAACCATCTGATAAACTTAATGAATAGAAATATCCTGAAGCATCGCCAACAAAAACAGAATTATATTTTACAGTAGCAGAGGATCCAATTGTATAACCTGAGTTGAATTCCCAAACAGATTTTACATTTGGATACTTTTGATTGATAGAATAGTCCGGTCTTTTTTGTTCCACAATGAATGCTTCATAATTTCTCTGCTGTAACGGAAGCTGATGCCAGAGTTTAGTCTCGGTATTTGGTATTCGTTCAGAAAAATAAATTGAATCGTTTCTAACCTCTGCAATTGTATATCCACCAATTTCATTTTTCGAACTTAGATTTGATCTGCTCATTACTCCAGCAATCGATTCAAAATCATAAATCCCATTTTTATGTCCGTGCCCAAACAAAACGACTTGTGTATTTACATTCTTCAAACGGTCAAGCATTTCATACCAATTATCAATGCTTTCATCCAATGGATAATGAGTTACAAAAATTATTGGCTGATTTGAATTTGGAAGCGAAACAATAAGTGAATCAAACCACCGTAAATCCTCCGGTGCCCAGTGTCCATCTGCCATTCGCATTCGTGGACCCTGATGCAATCCGATGAAAAGAAATTTATCGTACTCAAAAACAAAACGATCGTTTCCCCAAAGTTTAATAAAATCTGTGCAGCCTGATTCAGACCATTTTGTATCGTGGTTGCCTGGAATTATATAGTAAGGTTTTTTTAGTTTATTAAGAATTGTTTTTGCGAGTGATAATTCTAGCAAAGTACCTGTTGCAGTTATATCGCCGGAAATTATTGTAAAAGAAATGTCTTCAGCGGAATTAATATCATCAACACTTCTTTGTAAATCTTCTTGAGCAGTTGGGTATCCGATGTGAATATCACTTAACCAGGCAAATTTAAACTGCTGCGGAAAAGTGAGGTTTGTTAAGATTAAGATTAATAAAAAAAACTTTTTCAAAACCATAACTCCTTTATTATTTCATCTCCCGTCTTCGCTCGAGATGACGTCTCGATTTTCTTGAAATGACGCCTCGTCTTTGATTGAGATGATGTTTAATTGTAACCGTCACACTAAGCGGAGTCGAAGTGTGACATTCTAATGGCAAACCACATTTGATTGAAAGAATTATTAAACCATCTTATCAACCAATAAATTAAACTTGTCTTCAAAAAGTTGATGAATAAAATTCATATCATCTTCACTTATTGTAATAATTGGTTTTGTATTTTTTTCTGCTTGCTCAAAAGTTTTTATTCCTGGAATTACTGTAGAAACTCCGATGTGATTCATAATAAAACTTAATGCAAATGTAGTTTTATCAACATTATACTTTGCAGCAACTTCCCAGACATCGTCAATTGCTTCGAGTAATTGAGTAAGAAATTCTGGAGGCAGTCTGAAATGTCTGTGATCATTCTCATTAAATCTAGTTTGTCTCGTGAATTTGCCCGTAAGTAATCCAAACTGAAGAGGAATTCTGGCAATAACACCATAACCATTTTTATTTGCAGATTGAATTAATTTTAATGAGCGCTGATTAATGATATTTAAAACCAATTGAAATCCATCTGCCAAATTTCTCTCGATTAAATATTCTGCTTCGGGATAAGGGTTAAAAGTATTTAGTGAAATACCCCAATAACGGATTTTACCCTGGTCTTTTAGTTCTTCCATTGCTTCTAAGCATTCTCCATTTTGGAGATGCTCAAGTTTTGCTGAATGCAGTTGATAATAATCTATCTTATCTCTTTTTAATCGCTTTAATGATTCTTCGCAGGATTTTAAGATATGCGTTTTTGTGTAGTCTAATAATATTTTTTCATCCTCAACTCGATGCCCGACTTTTGATGCGATAATTACATCATCACGATTTCCAAAAACATTTCCAATTAGTTCTTCTGAGTGACCGAATCCATAAAAGTCTGCTGTATCATAAAAATTAATTCCAAGATCATAAGATTTTTTTAATGCTCTGATTGAAGTATTATCATCAACATCACCCCAACCGATAGCAACAGCGCCAACCATTGCCGGGCCACCAATGCCCCAGGCGCCAAATCCGATTTCGCTGACTGATAAATCTGTGTTGCCAAATTTTCTGTAATTCATTTTTAATTATTTGTAAAAATTACTTTATGTTTCATCTCTCGTCTCCGCTCGAGATGACGAATCGTCTTTGTCTCAAATGATGCTCTAACTTGCTTGAGATGATATTTAATTGTAACCGTCACCCTGAGCGCAGACGAAGGGGGACAATTCAATAATCCATTTTTATTTCATCTCTTGTCTCCGCTCGAGATGACGCTTATTCTAGGATCCAGGAAACTTTAGAATCCAATTATATAAAACAAAAAGCCACTTCCGCCAGGGAAGAGGGGGTCTTATTATTTCATTAAGATCATTTTACGACTTTGCTTAAAATTATCCGTTATCAAAGTATAAAAATAAACTCCACTCGAAATGCTGCTCGCATCAAAGTTTGCAGAATAATTTCCTGATGTGAGATTATCATTTACTAAAACAGCAACTTCTTTTCCAAGAATATCAGTTACAATCAGTTTTACATTAGAGGCTTGAGGCACACTAAATTTTATTTGTGTACTAGGATTAAATGGATTTGGATAATTCTGTTGCAGAGTAAATTCTGTTGGCGTTACTGCCCCAATTTCTTCCTCAACATCTGTTGGGCTAAACGATGCAGTTCTTACATCATCAAAATAAATTGTACCTGTACTTTGATTACTTGAGTCATAAGTCAATTGAAAACTATCAAATCGTAATGGCGGTTCAAAAACATTATTGCCAATCCAATTACCGGTTTGTCCTTGAGACAAATCCCATGTTATAAGTTTCCAGCCACTCCAATTAACTTCATACCACTGACTAACCTCAAAGTTACCCGGTGCAGTTTCTCTAACTGCAAATCTAAATCTGTTATTCGATCCATCACCAAATATAAATACCTGCAAAAGAGTGTTCGGTTCAAATGTTGGAGTTGTTGGAGAATAATATTCTCTTATTAACCACTCTGTTGCATTTAAATCCCACTCATAATCTAATTGTAAAGATTTTGTGCTTCCGGTATTTGCATTTAGTACTGTTGTGTTTGAATAAATTTTTGTTGTAAGCGGATTTGTTCCAACCGTACTTACTGAGTTGCCGGGCTGCCACCAATTTGAGATACCGGCTTCAAAATTGTCAATAACACTTTGCGCAAAATAATTTGAATTACCGGTGCTAAAATCGTAAGTATAATCAACTGGAGTTGGATTGCCGAAAATATCTTCCATTCCTGCTTGTACTTTTATCGTGTAAGATTCATTTTCAAATAAAGGAGTTGTAATAAAAAAGTTTAAAACACTTCTTCCGTTTACAATATAATGTCTTAAAATTCCTGCAGCATTAGTTTGAGTTGAGTTTCTAACCACTTTAAATCTGCTCGATATTGTTGAGGTTTTCAGTAGCTCATCAAAAGAAACATTAATTATAGGTTTGTACTCAACGTTTGTTGAATTTGCAGATGGATAAACATTAGCAACAGTGGGTGCAAGAATATCTGCGACTTTTGTTTTTACTGTTAATGTATAAGCATCCCCGCCGACTCCATTTCCATCTCCATCAAATGGATGCCCAAATTTTCCAATTGCACTTCCTCCAATTGTAATACCGTATTGTGAGTTGAAAGCAAAATCAGTTGTGTTGATAGTAAGTGTTTTATCGCTGTTACTCCATGCAACAGTATAAAGTACTGCTGGTGTTATTGTAAGATTTGCCTCAACCGATGTTTTATCCATCTGACGTGAGAAATTAATAACAACATTTTCAACTCCTGGATACAAGCTATCATTTTGTTCGGGAACAGTTGATGCAATTGTTGGTGGAACATTAGAAACTAAACCCACATCTTTAAATGTAAAAAATGTATCTGCCATTGTTACATCAACACTATACGGATCATAACCGGCTGCATTAACCTGCAATTGGTGAGTACCCGCGGGAATATCCTCAAAATAGTAAAATCCGTTTCTTAATAAATTTGGATCGCTTGAGTATTGATTAAATAATGATGACCAGGTATCAGTTGTATCAGATTGTCCATTCAAAGAAACAACGGCGCCATTTACTGCTAAACCGGATTCTAAATCTTTTACAATTCCAACTGATGTTCCAGCAAAAGGTCTGGCAACATTATGGTATCTTAAAATTGTCCAGAACATTGTTTTCGCTTCAAGTCGTTTCCAACTTGCATTCATATTTAACTGGTTCTGAGTCGGATTTGTATGAAAACCTGCTTCACTTAATTCTGAAGCCATATTTGTTTCGCGGTTAACATGAAGGTAAGGATACGGGTTATCTACTTGATAAAAATCTCTATCACCCATCGCACCGCGAGTGGTAGTTCTCATGCCAGCGGTAAGTAATCCTATCATAATCTGTGACATTTTTTTACCACCGTATGGAGTTTTTTCCGGACCGCCAATACCTATTTGTCCCCACATAATTAAAGTACTATTTGCAGGACTTCCCATTGTTGCCGCATCACTGTGGATTGAATGATAATGTGCCGCACCCAGTGCATTTGCCTGGTCAGTTCTTTGAGATAATGTAACACTTTGCTGATCATTTTCTCTGCAAATATAAACTGTATCGATGTCTGTCCAATCAAGAAGCATTTGTCTTAAGTTTAACCCAACACGTAAATTCTTTTTGGCTTCGGAGTATCCATAAATACCCACATTCTCGTTTTGGCTATGACCGGGATCTAAATAAATATTCCAGCCAGATAAACCAGTAATTTCTTGAGAATAACTTTGAAAACTTAAAAGTAAGAGTAATGCTGTGAGTAAGAAGAATATTTTTTTCATATACTTATTTTTTATTGATTTAATTTGTTTCATTTTCATTTACTCCGTTACTCTACATTCATTAAATAAATTGAACCCTCATTGTAGTTCTCAAACACGATTGATTTGCCATCGGGTGAAAAACCCGGACTCATCTCAAGAACTGCTTCTGTATTTGTTAAATTAACTTTGCCTGTTCCATCAGCATTGATAGTATAAATATCTGAAGCTGTAAATTCGTGTCCGTTATCTTCAGCAATCGTATAAGTTATTTTTTTACTGTCTGAAGACCATTTGGGTCTGTTTCCTTTGCCAAAATCTATTAGATTTGATCCATCAGTATTAATCACAAACATATTTCCACCCATAACTTCAAAAACCATTTTCATTTTATCAGGAGATAATGAAAGATTAATATATTGTGCATCTTTAATTGGCTCAAGGTTAGATTCTGAATTACTAATAAAATCCATCACAGTTATTTTGTTATTTTTTTCGAAAGTAATTAAATCATTTGTGATGATGCTATTTTTCTCAATGCCTGAAACATATACTTCATCACTCCCTTTAAGAGGCAGATATACTTTTGAATCTCCATCAGTCCATTCCGGCAGATAAGGCATCATAGTTTTATAATCGGATAGCTGTTTTGATTCTCCCGTTTCAATATTAAATATTTTAACAGCGTTAAATCGTTTTAGATCTTCGTACCTAGCAACACGGGTTAAAATTGATTTGGAATCAGAGGACCATTTATATCCAAATCCTGCAGCAGCCTCATCAGTAATTTGAGTTGTTATTTTTGATTGTAAATTGAAAATCCAAATACCTTGATAACCGGATTTTGTAAACGCAATTTTCAATCCATCGGGCGAATAAGCTGCATTCATAACGATATCTTCAGGCGAGCCTTCTATTAGTAGCTGATAGTTGGATTGAGCTGAGGCTAACACCGAAAAAGTAATGAATACAAATAAAAATAATTTTTTCATCGTATAAAACCTTGTATTAAATTATATATCGATCGGATTATGTGAATAATGTTTAATTAATTTCAATTCACTTCAAACAAAATAAAAAAAAAATTAATGACATTCAGTCTATTTTCTTACTTAATGAAGTTATATTTTTAGATAGTTTATTAATAAATATTAGTATTAAAATGAAAAACTCAATTACAATATTCCTTCAGCAAGGCAATCCAAAGGAAAATCAAAAAACTATTAAACGATTCAGTGAATCGGAATTAGTTAAAGAGATTATTCTGCTTTCATCCGATGAAAAATTTTCATCTTTTGAAAATGTGAAAGTTGTTAACTGTAAAAACCTAAAAAGCAGCGAAGCTGTTAAACTAATTGCTAAGTATTCTTCCACTGATTTTACTTTAATTGTTCAGAGTGAAAAAGCAGTAATGCCGGGTCAGTTCTGTCTGGATAGATATTATCAAGTTGCGGTGAACACAAATTCTTCTATGATTTATTCTGATTATTTAGAAGAAGAAAAAGGAAAATCAAGCCCGCATCCGGTTATCGATTACCAGGAGGGAAGTTTACGTGATGATTTTGATTTTGGCGAGATACTATTCATTAAAACAAAAAATCTAAAGGATATTGCAGATAAAGATAATGGCAACTTAAAGTTTGCAGGATTGTATAACTTACGATTACAACTTTCACAACTCGGTCCATTGTACAGAATTCCCGAATATCTTTATACAATTGAAAGTGCTGAAGAAGTTGGCACTGAGGATAAGCATTTTAGTTACGTTGATCCGAAGAATAGGGAAGTGCAAATTGAAATGGAAAAAGTAGTTACCCAGCATTTAATGGATATTGGTGCTTATGTTCATCCGCCATTTAAAGAAATAGATTTATCACTTACAAAGGATTTTGAGTTTGAAGCCTCAGTAATTATTCCGGTTAGAAATCGAGTTAAAACAATCGGTGATGCAGTTGAATCTGTGCTCAAACAAAAAACAAATTTTAAATTCAACTTAATTATAATTGATAATCACTCAACAGACGGAACAAGTGAAATCATATCTTCATTTTCTAAAAATGATGAACGACTAATCCATTACATACCTGAAAGAAACGATCTCGGTATTGGCGGCTGTTGGAATGCGGGTGTTCATCACAAATTGTGCGGAAGATTTGCCGTGCAGTTAGACAGCGATGATATATACAAAGATGAAAATACTTTGCAGACGGTTATAGATTTATTCCATAAAGAAAAATGTGGAATGGTAATTGGTTCGTATCAGATAACAGATTTTAATCTTAAAGAACTTCCACCTGGGTTGATTGATCATAAAGAGTGGAGTGATGATAACGGACCAAATAATGCGTTAAGAATAAATGGACTTGGGGCGCCGCGTGCATTTTATACTCCTTTGCTGCGCGATATAAAAATTCCAAATGTAAGTTACGGTGAAGATTATTCTGTCGGGTTAGCAATAAGCAGGCATTATAAAATTGGAAGAATATATCATTCATTATATATGTGCCGCAGATGGGAAGGCAATTCTGATGCACAATTAGATATTGTAAGAATGAATGCAAACAATGTTTATAAAGATCGTGTTAGAACTTTTGAATTATTAGCAAGAAAAAAAATACATAGTAAAACAAATTGAGTTTAATAAAACAGAAAAAAATCTTTTAATAAAAACAATTGACTTTAGAAACTAATTTATTTAGTTTTTTGATATAAATTTTAATCAATTTTAACTTTGTTCTGATTAATAACTGTCTGACAAAAAAGAATAACTAATTATTCTTTATCAGAACTACTCCCTCAAGGATCGAAGAGACTAATATTAGGAGTAAAATCATATGAGAAAACTGCTACTCTTTAGCATTCTCGCACTACATATTTTTTCAATACCTATCTTTGCACAAGTCGGCAAAATTACTGGTGTGGTAAAAGAAGCTTCAACAGGAGAGGCTCTAATCGGTGCAAACGTATTGATAGAAGGTACCACAATTGGTGCCGCAACAAATTTGGATGGTTACTTTGTAATTCTTAATGTTCCACCCAATACATATAGTTTAAAGGCATCAATGGTCGGTTATGCCCCAGGTATAATTCAAGATTTGCGTATAAACATCGACCAAACTACGGAAGCTAATTTTAATTTAACTTCTAATACTTTTCAGACCGATGAAGTAGTTGTTATTGCAACCACACCAATTGTACAAAAAGACGTTTCATCAAGCCGAGTAAACCTAAACGTAGAGGAAATTGAAAACTTACCTGTATCAAGCATAGAGGGAGTGATTGGTTTACAGGCTGGTATCAGGACCGGTGCAAATGGAGAACTTGAAATCAGAGGCGGATCGCAAAATCAAACAGCATTTTTGGTAAATGGAGTTACGCTAAGAGATGAAAGAGATAACTCGCCATTTACCGGAATAAGCTACGCCGCAATAGATCAGGTTCAGATACAAACTGGCGGATTTAATGCTGAATACGGAAATGTGAGATCTGGTTTAGTTAATGTGGTTACAAAAGAAGGTTCAAGAGACAAATATTCGTTTAGTTTAATTAGCCGATACAGGGCAGCAAATCAAAAACATTTTGGAGCATCTCCAAATGATCCAAACACTTATTGGATACGTCCTTATGTTGATGATCAAGTTGCATGGTTTGGAACACAAGCCATTGATCCAATAACAGGTCTGCCTGTTTGGGATGATTTCACTCAGAAGCAATATCCTCAATTTGATGGATGGGTTTCTGTAGCTGAACAAACATTACTGGATGATGATCCTACAAATGACTTAACACCGGAACAAGCTAAACAGATCTTTTTGTGGGAACACAGAAGAATCACGGCAATTGAGAGTCCTGACTACGAAGTTGATGCAAGTTTTGCCGGACCTGTTCCATTTGCTCAGTCATTGGGTAATTTAAGATTCTCTGCTTCTTACAGACAAACTGAAAATATGTATATTATTCCTCTTTCCACAGATGGAGTAGAAGACTGGGTCGGCCAAGTAAAACTTACTTCCGATGTTGGGGAGGGAATGAAATTAATGGTTCAAGGTTTATGGAGCGAGGTTACAGGAACCAACAATAATAATGCTGGTGTTGCTGGAATTTTCAAAACTCCATCTAGCGTTGGTGCTGTAATGAACAGAGTAAGCTATATTGATGCAAGAATATTCGCTCCTGATTATTGGGCACCAAGTACAATTGACTACTCTTCATACGGTGGTAAATTTACAAACGTAATTAATCCCACAACATTATACGAAGTTCAGTTAAGTACATTTCGATCTGAATATAGTACAAATCCCGGCAGGGCAAGAGATACTTCAAAAATTTATAATGTTGGCGGAGTTTATCTTGATGAAGCACCCTTTGGATATGCTGATTATCCTTCAACAGGTATAAACGGGTTGAGGATGGGTGTTGGATTTAGTAATTCCCGCGATAGTAGCGTAGTTACCGTATACAATGCTAAAGTAGATTTTCAAAGCCAACTGGATAGAATTAACCAAATAAAAGTTGGTCTTGAATTTAATTATACTGATAATAGAGTAAACTATGCTTCTGTGGACAAATTCTTACCAAGCGGTCGTTCAAGATCGACCTGGAGTAATTTTCCTATAAGAGGAGCTCTTTATATCCAAGATAAATTGGAATTTGAAGGTATGGTTGCAAATGTCGGTGTTAGATTTGATTATTCAGATCCGCAAGGCGAATGGTATGAATATGATCCATACAATAAAGCATTTGCATCAGAAAATTCACTTGGATTAGACACGTTACTCGCAAAAGTTACAGTTGATAAGCAGCTGGATATAAGTCCAAGAGTTGGAATATCATTCCCTATTACTGTTAATAGTAAGCTGTATTTTAATTATGGACATTTTAGGCAACAGCCAACACCGGAAAATCTTTTCCTATTAAGAAGATATTCTGACAATAATGCGGTTGTAAGAATTGCTGATCCTAATAATCCTTTGCCAAAAACTGTGGCTTATGAATTAGGATATGAACAAAATTTACTAGATGAATTTTTAATAAGAATAGCTGGTTATTATAAGGACATTACATTACAATCACGTTTGGTGAATTATGTAAGCAGAGATAATAAAGTAGATTATACAAGGACTGAACCAAATAACTATCAGGATGTAAGAGGTTTTGAATTAACTCTTACAAAAAACAGAGGGGAATGGGTTCAGGGATTTTTAAACTATACATATGATGTAACGAGTGCAGGAAACTTTGGTTATGGAATTTATTATGAAAGTGCTTCACTGCAGAGAAATTATGAAGCTACCACAAATTCTGTTTATCAGGAAAAACCACTTCCACGTCCGTTTGTAAATCTAAACATAGACTTTTTTACTCCTTCTGATTATGGTCCTCAGCTTGGAAGTCTTTCTTTGTTAGGTGACTGGAGGGCAAGTTTTGTTGGTCGCTGGAACTCAGGTTATTATTTAACCTGGGCTGGCGGCGGCAGCATTCCAGGTGTTGAAAATAATCTTCAGTGGAAAGATCAATGGGTTGCTGATTTACGTATCAGCAAAACATTTAGATTTATGGGTGTAGATCTTCAGCTCTTTGCAGATATTACAAACTTATTTAATTATAAATATATGACACAGTACGGTTTTGTGGATGCAAATGATTATCTGGCTTATATGAAATCATTACATTTATCGGAAGAAGTTTTTGATGAGAGATTTGGTTATGTAAATATTCCCGGTGATGATAGACCAGGGGATTATAGAAGCGGTCCATATATCCCGTGGGATGAGAATGCATCTGAAAGCCAAAAAGATGAATGGAGAAAAAATAAATCATATATAGATATGCCTAATCAGGAATACTTTTCATTCTTAAACCCCAGAGATATTTATTGGGGATTAAAATTATCATATGAGTTTTAATTAGATTTTAGAGGAATAAATGAAACACAATATTTTAAGAATTAAATTTATAAATCTATCAGTCCTTCTGATTCTTTTCGGCTTTTCCACTACGGTGTATCCGCAATATGCCATCAAGTGGATGTCCGCTGGTTCATTACATAACTGGTATTCCGAAATTGGAAGTGAAATAGAAGAGGGATTTGTAAAAGAACAGCAATACGGATTGCAATGGCCTGCAATTAATTCACGTCAAGATATTCAGGCTGCAAAGGGATTATGGATTGGTGTTACGAATTTCACAGATCCAAGTGATCCTCAAAGTCCCTATCCTTATAAAGTTGTCCATGTTGGCCCAAGAGTCACCGGTGCTGGTGAGTTTTACCCACAGGGATTTAAAATGACAAGCCAATTTGAACCTCCATTGGTTTTTGTTGATAATGACTTATCTCTGGATAAATCAGTCGATAATGATTTTGTCGATCCAAATCTTTTTGCTGATCGTGTAATTGTAAATAATGTTAATACACAAATTGGTATTTCGATGACCCGACGTATTTTTCAATTCAGTCAGCAGTATCACGATAATTATATTGTATCTGAATATTCTTTCAAAAATACAGGAAACACAGATGGTGATGCCGAAATTGAATTACCTTCGAATACTTTAACGGGGGTCTATTTCTATTATCAATATAGATTATCAGTATGTGCTAATGTTAGAAATGTAATAGGCAATTCTACAAGCTGGGGAATCAACACTATGAATGATACTCGTGGTGATGGTGTTAAGGTTGATACAGATAACCCGGATAATTTAAGATTCCATTATATGTGGCACGGCAAATTACCATCATTTACACGATATGATAATATTGGTGGTCCAATATGGTCTTCCGCACTTTGGGTAGAACCGGGTGATACTGTAGGAAGACTTGCCGCATCTCAGTTCGCTGGAGTAGTTACTTTGCATGCTGATGTTTCTGCAACAGATAAAAATGACGATCCTTTGCAGCCGAGTACAACTTCCTGGGAGGGATCTGATGAACCACAGACCTCAAATAATGACTCATTTAATAAAGAAAAGATGCGAGTGGAATATACCTGGATAGCCAGAGGTCACAAGTCACCACGTCATGCAAATGCAGTTGAACCTTCAGATTATCCGGGATTTACTAACCCTACCGGTGATCCTGCATTAAGTACACCTGGTGGATTTTCATTTACAAACGGTTATGGTCCTTATACTCTTGCACCCGGTGATAGCATCACAATAGTTTTTGCAGAAGGTGTTGCAGGAATTAGTCGTGAATTTGCAACAGTTAAAGGTATCGAATATAAAACAGGACAGATTACCGCTGAGCAAAAGAATCAAGTTGTTTTTCAGAGTCGCGATTCTTTATTTCAAACTTTTAGAAGAGCAAATGCCAATTATCAATCAGGTTATACAATTCCTCGCCCTCCGCTTCCTCCAAAAGTTTTTAATGTTAATGGTGGAGGTGATAGAATTCAACTTGCCTGGGAAACTTATGATGATCCGGGTGCCAACCTTGAAGGATTTGAAATATACAGGGCAACAGGAAAGTTTGACAGTGCATATACTTTAATACATACAGCTGGACCAGCGGATAGAAGTTATGATGACTTAACACCGGTTCGTGGTCTTTCTTATTACTATTATATTGTTTCTGTTGGAACGGAATCCTCAAATACTGGTGTTGGATTAACACCTACAGGTAAATTAAGAAGCAGTCGCTATTATACACAAACTTATAACGCCGCTGTGCTTAAAAGACCTGCCGGTACAAGTATGGATGATATTCGTGTTGTGCCTAACCCATACAATATTTCTGCATCTTCAGAATTGGGTTTTGGTGAGTTAGCACAGAACCGACTATATTTCTTCAATATCCCTGGTAGATGTGACATTAAAATCTATTCAGAACTAGGAGAACTGATTGAAACTATCGAACATACTGATGGAAGTGGAGACCAGGCTTGGGATTCATTAACATCCTCAGGACAAATTATTGTTAGCGGAATTTACATCGCAGTTATCGAAAATAAAGATACCGGCGAAAAGAAAATCGTAAAATTTGTAATCATTAGATAACGGAAACAAAAATTTTATGAAAGAAAAAATGAAAAATATTCTAGCAAATTTTGCTCTGATTATACTAATGATTTTAATACAGAGCCAATTTATTTTTTCCCAACAGCAAAAATTAGCGCAAACAGGTATGAAATTTCTTAACGTTTCATTAGACGCGCGCTCAAGTGCTTTTGGAGATGCAGTTACATCACTCGAATTAAATAATTCAAGTGCAATGTTTTATAATCCTGCTTCTATGGCAAGGTTTGAGGGTATTGCTGATATTACTTTAGGATCAACTCAGTTTATTGCAGATATTAATTATTACAATGCTGCAATAGCCTTTGCACCTTTTGAAGGTGATTACGGAGTATTTGGCTTTAGCTTTGTTTCTGTAGATTATGGAGATTTTATGGGGACGGTGAGAGCAGATAATGAACAGGGATTTTTGGATGTTGGTACATTTAGTCCAACAGCAGTAGCCATTGGTTTTGGTTATGCAAATGCATTGTCAGAAAAGTTTTCTCTAGGTGCTAATGTTAAATATGTTAGACAATCATTAGGTTCAAGTGTTGTTGGTGATGTTGTTCAGGATCCCGGTGGGGCATACGCAGGCGGAACTACCGAGGAAAATAAACTTGATGTACTCTCATTTGATTTTGGTGTATTGTACAAAACCGGATTTGAAAGTCTTAACCTTGGTATGAGTGTTCGAAATTTTGCTCGTGAAATAAAGTACAAAAAAGAAAGTTTTCAATTACCGTTGATATTCCAAATTGGTGCATCATTTAACTTTTCTGATGTGCTTGATCTGGATAAAAATGAACATTCGATTTTAGTAACGGTTGATGCAAATCATCCAAGAGATTTTCCCGAGCAAATTCTTGTCGGAGCAGAATATACATTTATGAATCTGGTATCTTTTAGAGGCGGATATTCGGCCCCTAACGATGAGAGAAATATAAGTGCCGGTGTAGGTCTTAAAAAAGATATCGGTGGTTT
>JBBQSH010000065.1:0-16877 GCA_038214015.1 Ignavibacteriales bacterium
ACTTAAGATTATAAAAAAGCGAAGAGCATTTTTCAGCCCTTCGCTTTTAGTAATTACTTAAGAAGGATCATTTTTCCAACGTTACTTATATAACTCTTTCCTGATGTAGAATTATTGAGGGATACTTTATAGAAATAAACTCCCGATGAAAGTGATAAAGCATTAAAGGAATAATTTAATTCACCTGCATTTTTATTAATTAGATTTACATTTTTAACTTCCTCACCAACAGTGTTGTATATTGTTATGTTCACATCACCGGTTTCTGGAATAGCAAACCTAATTTTTGTTGAAGGATTAAATGGGTTTGGAAAATTTCCATACAACTCGATTGAGTTTGGGACTACTGCAACTTTTTCATCTTCCACGCCGACCGGTGTATCAGGATCTAAAACACTCCAGGTTGTTACTGGTCCGGCACCGTTTTCTCTAAACCACCACGAACGAGTACCATAATTCGAAAGAGGATCTTCAAACGAATCTCCATCAGCCAACATAACTCCTGTAAATATTAATTTATCTCCTAAATCAGCAGGATAGCCTAAACCAGTCAAATCAATTTTCATTTCAATAGAATAACCTTCATCAATATCTGTATTAACATTTATTGTCGTGGCTCCTGTCAGGGCAACACCAAATTCTGCTTTTCCGGAATCAATAAGTGATGGTAAATAATCATAGGCTGTAGGAACACCTGCAGCATTAAAACTAATTCTTAATAGTTTAAATACCATAGCATTTTCTTCATTAACTTCTACTCTGTGCCCAACTATAAATCCTAAGCCGTCAATTTCATCATAAGGTTCTTTACCCTGAACTCTGCCGTCGGCAATTGTTGCGGCAACATAGAGGTACTTATCTTTGAAAAACATTTTAATTTGTGCTAAAGATGGATCAAGAATTGGTGGTCTGGGATTAAGGTTTAATTCTGGTTGAAAGTGCGCACTCATAAATTTTCCAACGCCTGGATAGTTTTGTCTTAACGATTCTATATCCCAACCTAAATCAAAGTTGTATGCGCCGGCCCAAACTGATTCATTCGGGTTACCATCAATAACCGGATCAGCGAAAGTTGCACCATTAGGAATTACAACATCCGGGGCAACTGTTGGAAGAGCTGCAGTCAAATCAACATCGGGTTTTGCATGAACACGAACAACATTATTTGCATTTGCATTACCCCAGGGGCTTTGTAAGTGTGTTCTGGTAACATTAATTTTTAATGGATCGCCTTCAAATAGATAATCACAATCCCAAATGCTGAAATTTAAAGCAATTAGATCACCATCAGCATCTGTTACATCATATCCAAGTGAAGCAAGATCAATACGCATTTCCGTAATCCAGCTTACATCTCTGCCAGCATCATTTGAAGTTCCGTTAATCACTGTTGTTGCATTCCAGGCAGCACGTTGTTCTGGAGTCCTAGTAGTATCTGAAAAATTACCATACTTCCCAATAAATCTTGGATAAGAACCGACAACAGGAACTTCACTTGGCAAACCCGCCGTCCAGAAAGTGTAAAAATATTCTGCAGCCTTTGCTATTGTTGAAAGAGGATCTAGATCTGCCTTATCTTTAATGGACATTAGTATACCATCCCACGTTGGCCAACCTGAACCACCGATTGATGAATCAGGAATATCAAATGCTAACCATAATTGGTTATCGCTTGAAACAAGAAATTTTACAGTGGCATTTGTTGGATCAGTAACTGCATCTGCATTTTGTTCGGGTCTCCAACCGCTTGTTGGTAAAGTTCCCTGCTGTCCGTAAACTATGTTTATAGATTCTGCCTGTGCCCACGCGGCCTCATTTAGTACTCCATCCATAGTAATTGTACCTGCAGGAACTGTTCTTGCCCACATTACATCTTGTCTTGGAGCAAATTGTGCAAGTGATGCTGCTTGGAGCAGCAATACCATTACAAGAATTATTAATCTGTGTGTTTTCATAGGATCTCCTTGGTTAATGAGTTAATTATTATTAATTGATTATTGAAAAATCTGATTTCATCTATAAATAAACTTCTACTTTTACTTCTCCTTTTTTAATTATTGGAATTGTATTGCCTGCCAGTATTTTACCATTTACTGAAATATGTTTTTTAGTTTTGTGAGAATTGGATTTGTTAACAACAGTTATGTTATATAATGCTCCTCTGAACAATCTTTTAACCTTAAACTCCTTCCATTCATCTGGAATACAGGGATCAATTATTAATCCATCTTTACTCGCCCTAATTCCAAGTATCCAATCAACAATAACTTTTTGATACCAGGCAGCCGAGCCAGTGTACCACGTCCAGCCGCCCATTCCATAATTTGGAGAATCAGGTCCATCAATGTTTCCCGGTGTAACGTATGGTTCCGCTACATATTCATCAGGATTCATTCCATTGTAAACAGAACATAAATTTTTATATGAACTAAATGCCTGATCGTTATTCTTAAGTAACGCATAAGCCCAAACAGCCCAGGTTGCTGCATGAGTATAAACTCCACCGTTCTCTCGCCTACCGGGTGCATAACGTGATAAGTATCCAATCATTTTATCCGGTATGGTGTAAGCAGGACTTAAAAGCAAACAACCATTATTCTTTAATAGGTGTTTTGAAACAGAATCCATCGCCATATTCTGCTTATTTGATTCTGCGATTCCACTAATAACAGACCAAGTTTGAGCATTCAGATATATCTTGCCTTCTGGAGATGATTTACTTCCAACTTTTTTTCCATCATCTTTGGTTGCACGCCAGAACCATTCTCCATCCCATGCATATTTATCAAAAGATTTTTTTAGCTCAATAGATTTTTTAGAATATCGTTTATAAAGTTTTTCGTTACCAATTTCTTTTGACAGTTCCGCAAATCTTTTCAATATCAAATAGAAAAATTCCGTTAACCAGATTGATTCACCTTTCATTTCCAATCCAACAGCACTTAGTCCGTCATTCCAGTCACCGGCACCAATTAATGTTAAACCTCGCTTGCTTAATCTTGTTAATACTTTTTCTATTGCAGCAACTGAGTGATCAAATAGTGTGTCTCTTTTCTTTTTATTATCGTAGTAAGGTTCTTTTGCAGATAGGATTTTATAATTGCCTGTTTCATCAATGTAATTCATAAGCACAAATGGAAGCCACAAAAGATCGTCTGTCATTTTTGTTGGCAGCCCTGTTTCAGAAATAGGATGCCACCAATGCAGAACAGTTCCATCTTCAAATTGATGTCTTGCATGCAAACGAATTTGATCTTCTGTTTTCTTAGGATCGATGGGAAGGAAAACCATACTGTCTTGTAACTGATCTCGGAAACCAAAAGCACCGCTTTGCTGATAGTACGCTGTTCGTCCCCAAAGTCTTCCTGCAATTGCCTGATACCTTAACCACTTGTTCACCATCAGATTCATTGCCTTATCTGGTGTTTCGATAACAAGTGAATTAAACATTTTATGCCAGAATAATTTTAGATCAAATAATGCAGAATCAATTTTTTTTTGGCTGGTAAATTTCTTTAGAGAAGCTGCGATTGCATTTTTATTTTCTTTAATTCCGATAAAAAAGTTTAAGTCTTTTGTCTCGTTTGGTTTGATTTCAATTTCGGTTTTTACAGAAGCAATTGAATCATTCCACTTGCCTAATTTTTTACTTAAACTTTTTGCAGATAAACCCGCAGGATTTTGCAGCGAACCATACTGCCCAACAAATGTATCTTTATCACCATCATAGTCTGATATTTTTTCGGAGCAGGAAATAAATCCAAGATAAGGATATTCAATATTCCAGTGTCCTCTGTCTCCTAATGGAATTTCCCACAACCTTTTAGTGGCTGTCATGCAGTTTAGCTTTACATCAAAATGAGTTTCTAAAAAAGTTTTATGAAACTCTCTGTGATGATCTGATGAAGAGCCAAGACACCATTCAAAATATGAGAAGATGGACAGTGATTTTTTTTGTGAGCTTTTATTTTCAATATTAAAATTCCACACTTCAATATTTTCATCCATAGGAATGAAAACTGTTAATGTAATCTTAATACCTTTATATTCGGAAGTGAATCTTGCATATCCAAAACCGTAGGCTACTTGAAAAGAATCTAGTTCAGTTTTTACAGGCATCCAGGTAGGGGACCAAACATCGCCGGTTAAATTATCTTTTATATAAAAATATTTTCCCCAATTATCCTGCACCAAATCCTGATGCCAGCGATTTAATCTGTTAAACTCTGAATGAGTATCCCAGCTAAATCCACCGCCAGTCTGTGAAATCACTAATCCATATTTACCATTAGAGATTACATTTACCCATGGCTTTGGCGTTCTGTAATTTGTAATAATATATTCATTTCCATCGGAAGAAAAGTGTCCATATTTTGTAGAAAATTGTTCCATCAAGTTTCCATTTATAAAAAGTTTAACAGGAATTTCTAATTATTAATTCGGTAGGGATTTTAATTAAAGAATGATGTTTCCCGTTTGAATTATTTAGACGTTCAATTAGAAGTGATGCAGCAGCTTTACCGACCTCTTCAATTTGGACGCGTACTGTTGTTAAGCTGGGATTGATATATTTAGACATAAAGATATCATCAAATCCGACCAAACTTATATCATCGGGTATCTTAACATTAAAATAATTTGCTGCATCATAACAGCCAAGCGCCATCATATCATTAGCTGCAAAAATTGCTTCTGGTTTTTCGGGTAAACCATATAGCTGGATAAACCCATGGTAACCAGAATCAATCGTAAAATTACCATCAACAATAAAAGATTTATTGATGCTCACACCATTTTTTTTGCAGGCATCAATAAACCCTTTTTTTCTAAGATATGCATCATAGTTTTCAGCGGGACCGGTTATGTGAGCAATTTTTTTAAATTTTTTCTTTTTAATCAAATATTCTGTTGCATTAAATGCGCCCTGATAATTATCAATTGTAACGATATCAAAATCACGCACCTGCTTACCAGCACCAATTAACACAACTGGAATTTTAGCTTGATCCAAAATATTTTTTAAATCGTCTGTCATAGCAGACATTAATAAAATTACACCACCTACTAATCCTGTTTGTGAGAAAGTTGCAATAGAATCAGCAAGCGTACGATGTTTATGAGAACTTGCAACCATTGTATAGTATCCGTTTTTATAGGTAATCTCATCCACACCACGGATAATATCAGTAAAAAATTCATCAGAAATATCAGGCAAGATTAAGCCAATAGCGTAGGAAGTTTTTTTAACAAAATTTCTTGCAACCAAATTTGGCTTGTAATTAAGATCATTAGATATTCGTAAAACTTTTTCTCTGGTTAGTTCTGTAACACGAAAATCATTGTTAAGAGCTCTTGAAACGGTGGCGATTGATACATTAGCTTTTTTAGCTATCTGCTTTATTGTGGGTGTCATATAATTATAAAATCAAAAAGGAAGCAGAACATTTCTATTCTGCTTCCAAGAACATTTAGTACAAATATTACTTCAACAGCGTCATTTTTTTACTTGATGAGAATTGTGATCCATTTTCACCAACAGCAGTTAGAGTAAAGAAATACATTCCTGAAGACAGTGATGATGCATTGAATTGTGCTGCATGTTTCCCAGCTTCAACGTCACCTTCAAATAATGTTACTAGCTTCTGGCCGATAAGATTGTAGACATCGAGTGTAACATTAGATTTTACAGGAACTGCATAAACAATATTTGTTGTTGGATTGAATGGATTTGGATAATTCTGTTCCAATGTAAACTCAGTTGGTATTGTAGAACCAACATTTACAACAGCTGAATAGTCAAAGGTGCCGTCGAAATCAATTTGTTTTAGTCTGTAAGCATGATCAACACCTGCGGTTACATTACGATCTGTAAATGAATATTCTTTTTGCTCCGTTGTTGTTCCAAAACCTTCAACAAAAGCGATTGTCGCAAAAGCAGAACCACTAATACTTCTCTGAATTTCGAATCCTCTGTTGTTTAGTTCTGTAGCCGTAGCCCATTTTAATTGAACATAGTTACCAACAAAAGCGCCGGTGAAGGAGGTTAATTCAACTGGAATAATTTGAGGAGTAAATCGGATATAATCAAAATAATTTACACTTGCATAAGTTCTTGGGAATCCGTCTTCTTGATCAGGAATTATGGTCAATGTAGCAGCTGTTGTTCCGATAGCAGCTGAATAATCAAACGTTAACTCCTCCCACTGATTTATTACAGTATTTGAGACGAAGTGATCTTGATTAGGTGGCTCGAGTTTTAAATTGAACCTGGAAATAACATCTTTATATACTAAAACTTTAACCATACAATTATCAGCAGTTATAAGCATATCTGGAAAATCAGATGACCACATGCCGCTCCATGGAACACCAGTGACACTAACAGTTAACAAAGCACAACTATCAGATGTGTTTAAGCCGCCCACACTTGGGTTTGCAACAACAGAATATAATACCGTTCCATCTGACTCAAAAGGATTCCAAACCCAGTTATTACCGACGTTTTCCCAATCAATAACTGGTTGAGCGAACACAGAAGTAGAGAACAGAAATAGCGAAGCTAATAGAAATCGTTTCATAGCACTCTCCTTTAATTAATTAATGTTTGTTGAATAAAATTATAATGTAAACGTTTACATTATGGTTTTAAACTAATCCAATATTTTTACATTGTCAAGAGGTTGGGGCAAATAATTTTTGGGGAATTATGGTTTTAGGAAAAACGGCTTTTATCGCTAATAAATAAATGAAGTAATATAATTACAAAAAGAAAGAGTAATAATAAAAATCCCTGAACGATAATATTTCTTAAATTTCCTTTAAATAATCCGGTCCGCCAAGTGAATTGATTTGCCTGACGATCCAGTTTTGTCTTCCTCTTACATAACCGGAGGGTTTTACTGCGGAGTATTTTTTGGGATTTGGTAATATTGCAGCTAATAATGCAGCCTGCCTGATATTTAAATTTGAAGCAGGCTTTTTAAAATATGCAACACTAGCGGTTCCAACGCCAAAAATTTTGTCACCCATTTCTGCAATATTCATATGGACTTCAAGAATTCGCTGCTTATTCCAAAGCAGTTCTATTAATAATGTAAAGTATGCTTCAATGCCCTTCCTTACAAAACTTTTTCCTTCCCAAAGAAATAAATTCTTAGCAACTTGCTGTGTGATTGTACTGGCACCGCGAACTCTTCTTCCCCGCTGGTTTTCCTTTAGTGCCTTTTCGATTTGTTTAAAATCAAATCCAAAATGTTTTGGAAAGTTTTGATCCTCAGCGGCAACTATTGCAATCGGCATAAACTTAGAGACATCATCATAACTTACCCAATGATATTTTATTAATTCAAATTCACCCTTAAATAATCCTGATATCTGTCTTTGAACCATTATTGAACTTGTAACAGGATTTATCCATCGCATAGCAAATACTAATAATACGGTGGAGACAAAGAAAATTACGGCAAACTTTAAAATCCATTTAAAAAAGTTAAAAATTCTTTTGCCGAATGATATTTTTTTTGATGATGTTTTTTTTGCCATTAACTACGTATCGCAGAATTCATTCTGCGTTTTTTATTTTTTTTACTTGATTCTTAACTCTCAGACTAATCCGCCGCGGCGGACTGAGCTACGAGAGCTACGAGAGCTACGAAAATTTAATAATGTTATTTATGGAACCGGATCATATCCACTTCCACCCCACGGATGACAGCGCGAAATTCTTTTTATTCCAAGCCAGCCGCCTTTGATTATTCCATACTTTTTAAGAGCATCAAGGGTGTAATGAGAACACGTTGGAGTATATCTGCAAGATGACGGAAATAATGGAGATATTAACAATTGATAAATCTTAATAAGCAGAATAAATGGAACTGCCAAAAGTTTTAAAAACGTATCTAAATATTTTTTTATAGTCAATTCAATCAATAATTGTGATTTGCTCATCAAATATTATCAATTTTTTCATCATAAAAACGAACTAATTACCAATTAAATGATGTTGCTCACCAAATAATTTTGAATTTTGTTTTTTTTATCGGTTTATTTGCAAGCGTTTTTTTCAAATTAATGAACAGATCGTAAAAAAGTAAAGCTATTGTACCTAATTTGAATTAATGCATAACCTTGTCATACTTCGGCTTCGCTAAGTATGACTATATAAATAATCAAACAAATTAGTCACTCTGAGCGAAGTCGAAGAGTGAAATTATTTAATCATCTTATTTTATAAAAATTGTATAAGATGAATAAAAGAAAATATAATGCCAAAAAATTTAGTTATAGTAGAATCACCTGCAAAAGCAAAGACAATTGAAGGCTATTTAGGAAAAGATTTTTTAGTTACCTCCAGCTATGGACACATTCGCGACCTCGAAAAGAAAAATAAAGGGGTTGATATTGAAGACAATTTTAAACCTCTATATAAAATTTCTGAGGAGAAGAAAAAAGTTGTTACCGAGTTAAAAAAACTTGCGAAAAAAGCTGAAGTAGTCTGGCTCGCAACTGACGAGGACCGCGAAGGTGAAGCTATTTCATGGCATCTTAAAGAAGCTCTGGAACTTGATGAGGATAAAATCCAGCGAATTGTTTTTGATGAAATTACCAAGACCGCAATTTTAAATGCAATAAAAAATCCAAGAAAAATTGATTACAATCTTGTTGACGCACAACAGGCTAGAAGGATTTTAGATCGTTTAGTGGGTTTCGAAATTTCAGGAATCTTATGGCGAAAAATAAAATCAAAACTTTCTGCAGGCAGAGTTCAATCTGTTGCTGTTAGACTAATTGTTGAACGTGAACGTGAAATTGATGCTTTTATTTCTGAACCAAGATTTAAAGTTATTGCAAATTTTATTGTTGAAGATGAAAAAGGAAATAAGACAAACCTAAAGGCAGAACTTGCGCGATATCTTAAAGATGAAAAAGGAGCTGAAACCTTTTTACAGCAATGCGCTAAATCAGAATTTATTGTTGATGATGTTGAAAAAAAGCCTGTAAAGCGTTCACCCGCGGCACCATTTACAACTTCTACACTGCAGCAGGAAGCAGCAAGAAAATTACGATACTCTGTTTCCCGAACTATGCTTCTTGCACAACGACTGTATGAAGCTGGTAAGATTACTTATATGAGAACTGATTCAGTTAATCTTTCGGACTTTGCAATTGATGCTGCTGAACAGACCATTAAGCATGAATTTGGAAAAGAATATCTTCACAGAAGACAATTCAAAACAAAATCAAAATCTGCACAAGAAGCTCACGAGTCTATCCGACCAACTGACTTTAATAAAGAAAAGGTTGATGGACCAAAAGATGAACAGGCTTTGTATGAATTAATTTGGAAGCGTGCTATTGCTTCTCAGATGAGTGATGCCGACATCGAACGAACCATAGCTAAAATAAAGATTACCGGCAACAAAGATGTTCTTACTGCAAAAGGTGAAGTGATTAAGTTTGATGGTTTCTTAAAAGTTTATCTTGAAGATACTGATGATGAAAATGGTGAAAATGAAGATGATTCAATTCTTCCTCCTTTAAAAGTTGGACAGAAACTTGACATGAAAGAAATAGTTGCAACTGAAAGATACACCCGCCCTTCTGCCAGATTTACTGAAGCAAGCCTCGTAAAAAAATTAGAAGAACTTGGAATTGGAAGACCTTCTACTTATGCTCCAACAATCAGCACAATTCAGAAACGCGGATATGTGCACAAAGATGAAAAAATGGGAATAGAACGTGCGTTCAAGGTATTAACTTTAAATAAGAAAAAAGAAATTAATCACGAAACAAAAACTGAAATTACGGGTGCAGATAAAGGTAAACTTTTTCCGGCAGATATTGCAATGATTGTAACGGATTTTCTTAATCAGCACTTTCCGCAGATTATGGATTATCAATTCACAGCAAAAGTTGAAGACGAACTTGATGAAGTAGCACTGGGAAAAATCAGTTACCCTAAAATGTTAAAGGAATTTTATTTCCCATTTCACGAAAAAGTTGAACACACTACAGAAACTAGTGAGCGTGCATCCGGGGAAAGAATTCTTGGTGTTGATCCTAAGACGAAGAAAACGGTCTCCGTACGTATGGCGCGCTTTGGCCCCGTTGCACAATTAACTGATCCAAATGATCCTGAAGCTAAACCGGAATATGCTGGCATTAGAAGAGATCAAAAATTAGAGTTAATTACTCTTGAGGAAGCTTTAGAATTATTTAAACTTCCAAGAGTAGTTGGAACATTTGAAGACAAAGAAGTTGTTGCAGCTATAGGAAGATTTGGTCCATATTTAAGACACGATGGAAAATTTTATTCGCTTAAAAAAGAATATGATCCTCACACAGTTTCTGAGGAAGATGCAATAATTGTTATAGAAGCAAAGCGTGTTGCTGATGCAGAAAAGTTTATAAAAGTATTTGATGAAGATCCAACTTTTCAAATTCTTAACGGCAGATGGGGACCATATTTGAAAGCTGGGAAGAAAAATGTAAAGCTTCCAAAAGATCGTGATCCTGCCTCTTTTACCTATGAAGAGTGCGTAGAGCTTGATAAAAACGCAGTAGAATCCAAAGGAAAGAAAAGAGTATTTAGGAAGAAAGCGGAGTAAACTATTATTTAACTTAAATGAATTGCTTTTAAAGTAAATCTAATATAATTTTGTTCAGGTTTTTTAACCACCCCTCTGGTTTCGACCAAGGGCGCAGAGTCACTTCGGTGGCTCTTGCTTTTTTAAATAAATTGATTTTATATGCGAACTTATATTTATATAGATGGTTTTAATTTTTATTATCGAGCGGTAAAAGGGACTCCTTATAAATGGATAAATTTTAAATCATTATTTGAGAAATTGCTCTCAGAACAAAATGAGATAAACAAAATAAAGTACTTTACCGCTTTAGTTTCTGGAAAATACAATCCACAAAAACCAATCAAACAAAAAACTTTTATTCGTGCTCTTGAATTAACAATACCGGAAATAGAAGTTTTTTATGGACATTTTTTAACACATGAAGTCTTTGCCCCATTAGCAAAACCCGAAATAAATAAAAAGAGTGTTAAAATTATCAAGACTGAGGGAAAAGGGTCCGATGTTAATATTGCGGTGCAGCTTTTAAATGATGCATGGTTAAACAGTTTTGATTGTGCGGTTGTCGTTTCAAACGATAGTGATTTGGCTGAAGCAATGAAGCTGGTAAAGAGACATCATCCAGAAAAAAAGCTTGGTTTGTTTATGCCCGGGAAAGGGCATCCATCCAAAGAGTTAATGCGATATGCTGATTTTGTAAAAAGAATTAGAGAAGGCGTTTTAAAATCATCGCAACTAGTAAATCCAATTCCTGACACAAATATTTATAAACCGGAAAATTGGTAACCATATTTTTTACTTGTTATATTTTGAACACATTTAATTTTTAAAAGATAAACAATGATCATCTCATCAATATTCTGGAATGTTAGTCCTGAAATTATAAAGCTGGGACCAATATCGTTACGCTGGTACGGATTACTATTTGCTTTAGGTTTTGTTTTCGGTTACATGATTCTTACAAAAATTTACAAATTAGAAAAGAAACCCCAAGCAGATCTTGAACAGCTTTCTATTTATGTAATACTTGGAACTGTTATTGGTGCAAGGTTGGGACATTGTTTGTTCTATGATCCTGTTTATTATTTATCAAATCCATTAGAGATGATAAAAGTTTGGGAAGGCGGACTCGCAAGTCACGGTGCAGCAATTGGAATCCTTATTTCAATTTATCTTATCACAAAAAAACAAAAAGATAAAACGATGTTATGGATTCTTGATCGACTTGTGATTGTAGTTGCACTTGCCGCAGTTCTAATCAGATTAGGAAATTTATTTAACTCGGAAATAATTGGTAAAGCAACGGATGTTCCGTGGGCATTTATTTTTGTAAGAGTTGATGATGTGCCAAGACATCCTGCTCAATTATATGAATCTATATTTTATTTGATATCATTTATAATCGTTTATTTCACTTACATGAAAACTCAAAAAAAATCTAAGCAGGGATTTATATTTGGATTATTTCTTGTACTGATTTTTGGGTTCAGATTTTTTGTCGAGTTCGTTAAAGAAAATCAATCTGCTTTTGAGCAAGGATTAACCTTAAATATGGGTCAAATACTCAGCATTCCATTTGTGATAGCTGGATTGTATTTCATCTTTAGAAAAGTAAAAGAAATTGAAAACAAAAAAGTAAAAACCAGAACAGCACGCTAATAATTTGGGATTTACTCTAATTTTCTTGAAAAAAGCAAATCATAACAGATTGTAATAATCTCCATACCATTTTTCTTCTCTTATGGAAATCCACTCAATTATTCTATAATTTTACACCAGCTTAATTACACTAATTCTTTTAAGGAGCATTTATGTTTGATAAACAGGTTTATATTGATCGCAGGGCAGAATTGAAGAAAAACTTTAAAAATGGTATTCTTCTATTTCCAGGGAATGATGAATCTGCAATGAACTATGCTGGTAACACTTACGCTTTCAGACAGGACAGCTCCTTTCTCTACTACTTCGGAATTGATGTGCCAAACATGGTTGGCTTAATTGATATTGATGAAAATAAAGAAATTCTTTTCGGATATGAGTTTACACTTGAAGATATTGTTTGGATGGGACCTCAACCAAAACTTGAACAACTATCATCACTAATTGGTATTGAAAATTCTGAATCAATAGATAAACTGGAAAAGTATCTTAAATCAAAAAAGAATAAACAAGCAAAGATTCATTTTCTTCCAACTTATCGCGGTGATCAAACACTTAAGCTTGCTAATTTGCTTGGTGAAAATCCTTACAAACTAAAAAGTAAATTTTCTAAAAAATTAATTGAGGCTGTTGTTGCTCAGCGTTCCATAAAAGCAGAAGAAGAAGTTGCAGAAATTGAATATGCGATGGAAATTGCATATCAAATGCACACTACTGCAATGCGTATGGCAAAACCTGGTGTAATCGAAAGAGATATTGCCGGAGCTATTGAAGGTATTGCTCTTTCTGTTGGCAGCGGTGTTTCATTTCCTCCAATCGTTTCTAAAAATGGACAAACACTTCACAATCATTATCATGGAAATGTTTTGAAGGAAGGTGATTTACTCGTTTGTGATGCTGGTGCTGAATCTCTTCTTCATTATGCAAGTGATATTACTCGAACAACTCCGGTTGGTGGAAAGTTTTCTTACAAGCAACGCGAGATTTATGAAATAGTCCTTACTGCACAAAAAAATGCAATTAACATGATTAAGCCTGGAGTTAAACACGTTGATGTACATTTAACCGCCGCAAAAATTATTGCTGCCGGTTTATCACAGATTGGAATTATGAAAGGTGATTTGAATGCTGCAGTAAAAGCTGGCGCACATGCACTTTTCTTTCCACACGGACTTGGACATATGATGGGACTTGATGTTCATGATATGGAAAATCTTGGTGAATCTTATGTTGGTTACGATGATAAAACAAAACGTAGTGACCAATTTGGTTTAGCTTATTTAAGATTAGCAATAGAACTAAAACCGGGATTTGTTTTTACCTGTGAGCCGGGAATTTATTTTATTCCTGAGTTGATTGACCAGTGGAAATCAAAAAAGAAATTTAAGAATTATATTAACTACGATAAGTTGGAAGAGTATCGAGATTTTGGCGGGATAAGAATAGAGGACAATATTCTTGTTACACAAAACGGCTACAAAGTTCTCGGTCGTCCAATCCCAAAAGAAGTTGATGATGTAGAAGCCTGGGCCAAAAGTTAAATAAATAATAACGGTTAACCCTTGACTTTAGTCAAAGGAAACCGTTTTAACGGTTTATTGTTATGAGGAATCATGTCACTTCACTCTTACTCAAAAGTTTGGGTTCATCTTGTGTGGTCAACTCATAATCGAGAAAAAGTAATTAATAAAAATGCAGCACTTAATATTTCAAATTTCATTTCCGAATACTGTAAATCGAACTCAATCTATTTAAAAAGTATATTCATAAATCCAGAACATGTACATACTTTGATAGATCTTCCAACCAACTTATCTATTGAACAACTCGTTAAATTATTAAAGGGTTCTTCCTCACATTGGATTAATAAAGAAAGGATTGTTAATTCAAAATTTAATTGGGCAAGAGGCTATGGTGTGTTTTCAGTTTCTCAATCAAATCTTGAAAAAGTGATTAGATATATTGAGAACCAAGAAGTACATCATAAAATAAAATCGTTTACAGAAGAATATCAGGAATTTGTAGAAAAGTATGGGATGAAATATCTTCAAGAGACTGATAACACTTAACTTCAGTTAGGTGATAAAAGAGCAATCCAGAAACTAAAACTTAAACCGTTGAAACGGTTTTATTTAAAGAATCGACTTATCTAACACCTCGTTAAAACGAGTTGTTAATAGTGCTGCTTTTTCCATCCGACTGAACTCAGGTTTTAATTCTTATGTGCCTCAGCAAACTCGCGTCCAGCTTTTAACGCATCAATATTAAGTTGAACAATCTTCTCCCCTTTTCTTTCAAAGATTTTTCTTATCCCATTTTCAAGCGATTGATATGGAATATCTATGAATGGAGAGGCTGCACCAAGCATTACCATATTTGATGAACGCGGAGACTTTACTTGTCTTGCAATTTCATCTGCGTTTATTGCAATATGATGAGGAAGTTTTTCTATTTCTGCAAGCAGAACTTTCATATCAGGATAATCTGTTATGTTAACAAATGGAGTTGTGTTTGTAACAAGCCAACCATTTTCTGAAAGCCAGGGCAAGTAACGTAATGATTCCATTGGCTCAACAGAAATTATAATATCTGCTCTTCCTTCGGGAATTAAATCGCTTGCAATTTCTTGTTCAGAAATTCTTAGATGAGATTGCACTGCTCCGCCACGCTGACTCATTCCGTGTACTTCTGCCTGTTTTAAGTAAAGATGATTTTCCAAAGCTGCCATTCCAACAACAGCAGCAATTGAAAGAATACCTTGTCCCCCAACACCTGATAATATTATGTCTGATTTCATTGAGCAGCCTCTTCCACCTTAACTTTTACCACTTTCTTACTTCTCGCCAAAGTCTGTATACATTCTCTTCTTGGGATTACAACAGAAACTCCTTCATACAACATTTCTTCACGAAGGACATTTACCATTTCATCATGAAATTTTGGTAAGGGTGTAAGTGTTCTAACGTGCTCAGGTTTTACACCAAGACCAATACAAATTTCTTCCAATCTTCCAGTTGCATGAGAAGCTTGTCCGCCGGTCATTCCAGTTGTTCCATTATCAGAAATAATAACTGTAACAGGTGTATTTTCATAAACACAATCAAGCAAAGCCGTCATCCCACTGTGTGTAAAAGTGGAATCACCGATAACAGCTATAGAAGGATGAACACCAGCATCAGCCGCACCTTTAGCCATTGTAATTGATGCGCCCATATCCACACAGGAATTAATTGAATTCCATGGCGGCAATGCACCAAGTGTGTAACATCCAATATCAGAAAAAACTTTTTGCTTACCAAATTCTTTCATCGTTTCATTAAGTGCATTATAAATATCGCGATGACTGCATCCCGCGCAAAGTTCTGGCGGACGATCTGCAACAATTGCTGGAACTTTCATTCCAAATTTTACTTCTTTGCCTAAAGCCTTTGCAACGATATCCGGATTCAATTCACCATCACGCGGAATTGCACCATTTAATCTTCCTTTAATCTTACTGTTCTTATCCAGATATCCAATTAACATCTCTTCAACAAATGGATAGCCATCCTCAAGTACCAATATATGATCACATTCATTTACAATCTTTTCAACTTTTGCAAATGGAAGCGGATACTGACCAAGCTGCAAAACCGGATGCGGAAATTTTCTAACAGGATAATTTTCCATCAAATAGTTAAATGCAATTCCGCATGCAATTACACCAAGCGATTTATTTCTTGCCGGATAATAAGTATTGAAAGATGATCTTTCAGATTCCTGCTCCATAAGTGATTGCAACCCCAACAAACCTTTATATCTTTTTCTTGCGTTTGAAGGAAGAAGAACAAACTGAATTGGATCTTCCGGATATTTTAAATTATTCTCTTGTTTCAATGGACGAGTTTCAATTCCAGCACGTGAATGTGATAGTCGTGTTGTTATTCGCATCATTATAGGAACTTTTAATTTTTCAGAAAGCTCGAACGCTTCATAAGTCATATCGTAAGCTTCCTGCTGGCTTGCTGGTTCAAGTATCGGAATCATTGCAAACTTACCGAAGAAGCGAGAGTCTTGTTCATTTTGTGATGAGTGCATTGATGGATCATCCGCAACTGCGACAATCAATCCGCCATTAACTCCTGTAATTGCCGAGTTAATAAAAGCATCTGCGGCAACATTTAATCCTACGTGTTTCATACAAACCATTGCACGCTTACCGGCGTAACTCATTCCAAGTCCTGCTTCCATTGCAGTTTTTTCATTGGCGGACCATTGGCTGTGAAGTTTTCTTTCGATCGCAATTTTATTGTGTTGAACGTACTCGGTAATTTCTGTGGAAGGTGTTCCAGGGTAAGCATAAACGCCAGACATTCCCCCATCAATTGCGCCCTGAGCTATTGCTTCAGCGCCAAGTAGTAAAAGCTTTTCCATTATTCCTCTCTTTCTACATCAGGATGGAAATTTCAAAATTTTTAATACCTAAAAATAAGGAAAGGAAACCTGTTTTCTAATCAAAACTAATTAGAATATTTTGATTTAAATGGAATTAAACGTGGATTTAGGGAATCTTTCTTAATTAGCTCATCAAAAAGCTGTTTACCTTTTTCAGAGGATCCAATTTCTGAGTAAATAATTAATAAATTTATCTGC
>JBBQSH010000066.1:0-16701 GCA_038214015.1 Ignavibacteriales bacterium
GTTAAAATTGCAAAATCACAAGATGAATCTTGAAATACAACTGGTTTATATTCTGGGTGAATTCCTGATTTCATATCTATCCTAAATATTTATTTTTCTTAAATAGTGGATGTAAATATAGACGTTTCGAAAGTATTATCCAATATAACTTTTAGGGCAATTAGTTTGATTTTTGCTCAGTTTTCTTACTTTTTTCAGTCTGCACCTTCATCTTTAACTGCTGAACTTCCTTTTTTTCTTCTGTTGAAAGATTTCTCTGCATAAAGTTAAGATTATCTTTACTTATTTCTGATGTAGAGGTTGTAACTGGTGAAGGTGCAGCGCTGCCGCCCAAACTTCTGGTTTCTTCAGATTTAAAACTATCTAAGTCAGATTCATCAGAAACAAGTTCATCGGCGAGTGATTGTTCAATATCATTAGATTTTTTATCAGATCGTTCTTCAAACTCAGCCGTAGGTTGATTTTGTGTTTCAATTTCTTTTGTTTCAATCATTCCTTCATTTAGCGATTTTGATTCTTCTTTAACTTTTGCAGATTTTTTTAATGGTGCAATCGGTATTTCTTCAATTGATTCAATCACGACTAAGTCTTCACGCAATCTTGGTGCAATATTTAGTGGATCTTCCATCTCTTCTGAATTAATATCAACAACAAAAAAGATAATTGCTGCAGAAGCTATAGCAATAGCAGCCGGCGCTAATTTTCCCGGTGAAAGAAGTTTATCCCAAAAAGTTTCTTTCTTTTCCGGTTCAGATGAATTGATTTTTCGCAAAAGTTCTGTTTCAAAATTTTTGGGCGCGTCTATCCTGGGAAGATTCTTCAAATCATTTAATAATTTTTTATATGTTTTTTCTTCTTCGTTCATTTCATTAAACCTTAATCATTATAAAGCCGGAGTTTGTCCAGGCTGTCTCAAAAGAAAAATTACTGGATTGTCATTCCCACGAAAGTGGGAATCCATTTTGTTTTAAAGGTTTTGGATTCCCGTTTTCACGGGAATGACACATAAAACTGAACTTCTGAGACAGCCTCCATTATACATTTCAAAGATGCTGAAATGAATTCAGCATGACCTTTCAACCTTAATCATTATAAATATCTTTTAGATATTTTTGCAACTCTGCCCTGCCACGATTTATTCTTGATTTAACAGTGCCAACTTCAATTTTCATTATCTCTGCAATTTCTTCGTAAGATAATTCCTGAACATCTCTAAGAATTACTGCTTCACGATATGAATCACGAACTTTCAAGAATGCTTTCTGAATAATTTCATTTTTCAAATTCATATCCGCCGCAACATCCGGCCGATTAGAATTATCAGGAATATCAAAAGACTTATCTTCTTCTCCAAAACTGCTGATTGAGAAAAAATTTCTTCTGCGTTTTCTCTGATATTCTGTTCGTGCAAGATTACCCGCAATTGTATAAATCCACGTTGAAAACTTTGCTAACGAACTATAGTTGTCTTTGTATCTATAAACTTTTACAAAAGTATCCTGTACAACATCCACACAAGAATCATAATCTCCAAGAAACCTGTAAACATAATTAGTTAAAGGATTTTTGAATCTCTGAACTAAAATTTCAAAAGCTTTTTCACTGCCGCTGCGCTGAAATTCAAGAATCAGTTCTTCATCAGTAAATTCGCTAAGACTTTTATCCTTCAACGGTTTTATACTTTGTTAGTTGGATGTTTGTTTCAATTCCCGCACAAAATTTACAAAAAAGTTTAGAAAAGCTTTTAATGATATTTTTGCTCATTTAATCGGGGATTACTTCTGCAATTAAGACACTTAATAGTGTGTAATCATCAAGTGATGTGGTTTTAATCGTTAAATCAGCTTTTAATAATGCAGAAAATGCTGCGGTTAAGTGTTTATCAGAATAAACCCTTCTTGCGCTGTGATAATCTTTAAGATAGAATGGATGTGTTCCCATAATTCTTGCAACCTGAAATTCATTCGTATTAGCTGCGGTTAATTCATTTAATCTTGCGAGACTTGTAAAATACTTATTCAACATTGCAATTATTTGAATAGGTTCCATTCCATTTTTAAGAAGATTAAAAACAACTTTTAATGAAGCAGATTTGTTTTTTTTACCGATTGCATTTTGTAGATCAAATATGGTGTATTGCTTTAAGGATGTGGATAAACCACGAATGCTTTCAATAGTTATTTCTTTACTGTCACCAACGTAAATAAATATTTTTTCAAGCTGTGATTCTAAAGCATTTCTGTTTTCACCGGAAATATCTGTTAGTAATTGAGCATTATCGTAAGAAATGGTTTTTCCATTTTTTTCAACTGTCGAAATCAACCAATCGATTAAACTTTTACCTTTTAGTTCTTTAGCTTCAAAAAGATATCCTTGGTTTGCAAGAGTTTTATATGGTTCGGATGTGGGATTTGTTATTGTTCCTTCATGAAGAAAAACTAGAACTGTAAATTCAGCAGGTGACTCAAAATAACTGATTATCTCTTTTTTTTCTTTTTTATCTTTTAGTTTTTCGGCTTGCTTAACAATGATTAGTTTTTTTTCTGAACCAAACGGAAAGGTTGAAGCTAATCCAATAATATTTGTAAAAGTTTGATTTTCACCATACAAAACTTCTTTATCAAAATCTGAAGTAATAAATGGCTGCACAGTTTTTTCTATCACATCAACAATGGAATCTACACTATACGAGTCCTCGCCAAAAAGATAATAAACAGGCAAAATCTTTTTCTGCTTTAATTGCTTTTCAATATCCTGCATTGCAGGTGCTTTGCTTTTTGCCATAGTAAACTTTTAATAGATGAGGCTGTATCAATAACATAACATTAAATGTCATTCCCACGAAAGTTGGAATCCATTTCAATTTACAGGATTTGGATTCCCGTTTTCACGGGAATGACACAAAAAAATATATGAAACAGCCTTATTTAATAATTCTAAAAAATCTATCTATCTTTTTTCTATTGTGACTTTTTCCATCACAACATCTTTTACCGGACGATCTTGTGGTCCTTTTTCAACTTTGCCAATTGCTTTTACTACATCCATACCGGTAATTACTTTTCCAAAAATGCTGTGATTTCCATTCAACCATTTTGTTGCAGCTAATGTTATAAAAAACTGGCTGCCGTTGGTATTCGGTCCGGCATTTGCCATAGCAAGTATTCCTTCGCCATCGAATACAAGTTCTTTAACAATTTCATCATTGAACTTTTTACCCCAGAAACTTTCACCTCCGGATCCTGTTCCTGTTGGATCGCCGCCCTGAATCATAAAGCCATCTATAACCCTATGAAAGATAACTCCATCGTAATAGTTTTTGTTAGCAAGTCCAACAAAATTTTCTACAGTCTTGGGTGTTTCTTTTGCGAACAATTCTATTTCTATTGTACCCATATTGGTTTTGATAACCGCTACAGTTGTGCTGTCACTCATTACTTTTGTTTCCTTTTCTTGTGAAAAATTATTTGATGATAAAATTAAACCGATTATTGCCGCAGCAAAAAGTAGTTTTTTCATTTAACCTCCTTATGGATTTATGATGTTTGAATAAAGTAAAACTAAAATTAAAATTCCGAGTGCAATTCTGTAATAAATAAAGATAAATGTTGTGTTCTTTTTTAAAAACTTCAGAAGAAAATCAATTGCCAAATAACCGCTTGCAGCAGAAACTAAAGTGGCAACAATCAAGTTAACTGTTAAATCATAATTGATGTATTTAAGAGATTCAATTAATTGAAGAACGCCGCTTGCAAGAACTGCGGGCACACTTAACAGAAATGAAAATCTTGCCGCAACATCTCTTTTTAATCCAAGAAACAATCCGCCTGTTATTGTTGTACCGGATCTGGAAGAGCCCGGAATTAGTGCGACTGCTTGTGCTAATCCAATTAAAATGGAATCAAGTACGGTTATGTCTTCAATGTTCTTTTTAAACTTAGCGGTTTTTTCTGCAACAGCAAGAATAATTGCAAGCACAATTAAACTTATACTTATTACATAAAGATTTTTTGTTAACGCACCTTCAATCATATCTTTAAAAAGTAGACCGATAACCACGATTGGAATTGTTCCAAGTATAATCATCCAGCCAAGCTTAGAGTTTGTTGATTGCTTGGAATACTGTATTCTCCTTTTTAAATTTTGCTGCAAGAATTCCGTGAGGATATTCCAAATATCTTTCCAGAAGTAAACGAAAATTGAAAGCATTGTTCCAAGCTGAATTACAGCAATGAATGATGTCCAATGCTCGGGATTTTTATCAGAAATTAATCCCATAAATTTTCCGGCAAGCGTAAGATGTCCGGTGCTGCTAATTGGAAGAAACTCCGTAAGTCCCTGAACGATTCCTAATATTACTGCCTCAATAAAACTCAAACAAACTCCTTAAAATTGATATGAGATTCCAAGTCTGAGACCGAATGAAAGTGAGTTAAAATTTACATTTTCTTTGTAAACAATATTATAAAGGTTTTCACCATTGTTCTCAGGTTCACCGTTTACATCATAACGAACATCTGCAGCAATGTGCGCATATACATTTTCGGCAATAGCCGTATTTCCTTCAGCACGCAATATAAATCCATAACCGGTAGCGGAATAGTTATCAGAGCTCACTGTTCCGGGTAAAGACTCATCAACCGATAAAAATCTTACTCCAGCACCACCACCGAATTTAAAGTTGTATCCTGTTCCATTAAGTACATAGTAACCAAGAATTGAAGGCATAACTAAACTGTATGTCAAATCATAATACTGACCATCTTTTCCGGTGGAAGTAAATGAATAGAGCAGATAACCAAACTCTGCCTGTATTTGAAATGATTCAGAAAGCATTCTGCCGTAAGAACCGGAGAAATTAACCGCTGCATTAAAATCTGTAAGCTCTTCATATGGAAGTTGATCAATATATTCTTTAAGGGATGGTATGCTCACAAAATCAATACCCATAGAACCTCTTACTTCATTTGGAGTTTGTGCAAATGAGCAAACAGAAATGATTAATACAAACAAAGTTATTATAGTTTTTTTCATACTTCCCTTATTTCTGTTTCTACTACTTCAAATAAATTTTCTTTTTGTTTATTAACAACAAAAAACATTATTAATGCCGTTATTATAAATAAAATATATCCGATGATGTGGGTTAAAAAAGCATAAGCAGCACTTATCGTTTCATTAAATCCAAAAATTAAAACCAAAGTTGATTTTGCCAGAGTATGATACGAGCCCGTGCTTCCGGGTGTTGGTACTATCACACCAATAGCACTAATGCTCATAATTATCCAGCCCATCCCGAAAGTAATCGGTTGAAAGTTTTGCATGTCAAGCATTAACATTCCGGCATAAGAACCAAAGGCGTACAAAAGCATTATAGATACAGTCCAAAAAATAGTCCAGAAATAATTTTTCGTTCCCTTTAAACTTGCAAAACCTTCAGCCAGCATTGTAAATACATAGGCAATTCTTTCGGCAAGTTTATTAGAGATTTTTCCAACTAACTTTATGATAATTCTAGAAAATTTTTCTTTCGATCGTAAAATCAAAGAAAGAAAAATTATTGCTAAAACTATAACTGCGCCCATTATGTACAACGATGAAATTAACCACGGAAATTTTTCTGAAAGATTTACACTTGTTAAAAAAAGTGCAACGATAATAGATCCGCCCAAAGATATTATATCTATAATTCTTTCAAGTATTACAGTACCAAACATTGATGAGCGCGACAGCCCTTCCCATTTTCCAACCAACACTGCACGAGTAACCTCGCCAAGTTTTGGAGTAACACAATTAACTCCGTATCCAACCATAAGAGAACCAAAAAGATTTTTCATCGATGTGTTTGGTTTAACGGAATTAAGAATGTATTTCCATCTGAGTGCGCGAAAATAATGGCCAAGCATGGTAACTGCTATAAAAATAAAAACCCAGAGTAAATTTGCATGCGATACAATATTTAATACTTCGCCAAAATCAACATCATAAAATGCAATGTATAGAAATACTACAGCAAGCATGATAGAGAGACCATAGTTAACTATCATTCCAACATTACCAAATTTATTCTTCTTATCTGAGGTCAACTACAGTGGTTCCTTCCGGGGTTGTAAATGAAAACCTGGAATCAGATAAATCTTGATTGAGCTTATAATTTGAAAATGAAACCTCCATCGTTCCATTTCCGGGATTTGAAATGACGGCCTTATCAATCAAATTTTCTTTTGAGATATAAAGTTTTACTTCACCAAGATTATTTTTTTTTGATTTTGGTTTTAAATTTAATATTTGGCTGCTCCCCTCGGTTGATAAACTCAAATCACACTCAGAAGGATACTGATAAACAAGATAATTAATTGATAACAATCCTGAACCTGCTTCATCATAATCACTTATAATAACTTTTTTATTCTTCTTGTTATAGTTCCAGGAAGTTTTTCCGTCAGAAACAATAGTTTGATTACCGACTTCGAGTCGAATATTATTCTCCTTTTTGAAATACATCTTACCTGTGAGGCTTGATTGACCATTATTTTTCTGAGCAATATCAGCAGTAAGATCGGTAATAGAATCAAATTTATTTTGTAATGATTTTAAAACTGATTCGGCATTTTGAGTAAATCCAACTGTTGAAAGTAGTACTACTAAAAGGCTAATTAAAATTTTCATATAAAACTCTTAATGTTAAAAAATAATTTTACGTTTAGACTACAGATTACGCAGAATTGTTTCAAGCTGTTCTTCATTCTCAACAAGCACAGAACGAGCTTTGCTTCCATCATTTGGACCAACAATACCGGCCTCTTCAAGCTGATCAACAATTCTTGCTGCGCGCGAATATCCAAGCTTTAATCTTCTTTGAAGTAATGAAACCGATCCTTGCTGATGACGCACAATTACTTTTGCAGCATCTTCAAACATCGGATCTAAATCTGATGAAACACCGCTTGAAATTTCTTTTTTCTTATCATATAAAGAAGGTAAAAAATATGGCTTTGAATATGCCTGCTGCGAATAAACATAGTTTGTTATTTTTTCAACTTCTTCTGTAGATATGAACGCGTTCTGAACTCTTATTGGTTTAGGTGAACCCGTTGGAAGAAAAAGCATATCTCCTCTTCCCAGCAATTGCTCTGCACCATTCATATCAAGAATTGTACGTGAATCAATCTTTGTTGCAACCTGATATGCAATTCTAGAACTAAAGTTAGCTTTAATAACACCCGTTATAACATTAACAGATGGCCGCTGCGTTGCAAGCACAAGATGGATTCCAACCGCGCGTGCAAGTTGGGCTAACCTCGTAATTGGTTCTTCAACTTCTTTTCCTGCAGTTATCATTAAGTCTGCAAGCTCATCAACAATTACAATTATATATGGTATTGGGTGATGTTTAATTTTATCTGTATCGTGTGGTCTGGTTTTGGGATCTTTAACTTTTTTATTGTAATCAACAATGTTTCTTACGCCGGCTTTTGCAAGCTTATCGTAACGTCTTTCCATTTCATATTCAACACTCTTTAAAGCTAAAATTGCATTTTGCGGATTTGTAATAATCTCTTCATCAAGATCAGGTGAAACAGCCAGATAATGTTTACGCAGTTTGTTGTAAAAAGAAAGTTCTATTTTTTTAGGGTCTACCATTATAAACTTAACTTCTGAAGGATGTTTGGTGTAAAGCAAACTACTAACTATCATATTAATACCAACGCTCTTTCCGGAACCGGTTGAGCCAGCAATTAATAAGTGCGGCATTTTAGCAAGATCAGCAACATAAACATCACCGCTGATAGTTTTACCAAGCGCAAGCGGCAGTTCCGCATCAGATTCATTTATTCTACCAATAACAGCACGTGCGTTTACAAGAGATGCAACAGCATTTGGAATCTCAACACCAATCGCACCCTTACCAGGAATTGGAGCAATAATTCTAATTCCGCGTGCCGAAAGTGCAAGTGCAATATCGTTTTCCAACCCAACGATCTTACTAATCTTTACACCAGGCGCAGGTACAATTTCATACAACGTTACAACAGGACCAGGAGTAACGGAAATATCTTTTATTTCAATATCAAAAAGTTTTAACTTTTCCTTAAGAAGTTCTGCATTACGAGTTAACTCTTCTTCAGCTACTTTATAATTTTCTTCTGGTGCAGGATCGAGCAAATCAAGTCCGGGCATTTTAAATTCAATGTTTTCTTCCCACTGATTAGGCAATTTCTGCTCATCCTCAGTTTCATTTTTTTCTTTTTTCTCAGGAAGTTCGCCGGTTTTTTGAATGTTAACTTTTTTTACTTCTTCATTCAGCACTTCATTTTCAGCAGCGGTAACAGGAACATCATCTTTGCGGATAATTGTGATTCGTGTTTGTTCTTCAGCTTCCTTTTCCATCAATTCAGCAGCAGATAATGCCTCTTCAGTTTGTTTTTCTTTTTTCTTCTTTTTATCACCGCTGAGTTTTTTAATCTTATCAAGATTCTCTTTGGAGTCAGAATCACCAGCAGCTTTTTTATCATTAGTTTCTGTCTCATCTTCATTAAATGAAAATACATCTTTAAAGAAATTGATAATACTTTCAATATTTATATCCAGAGCAAAAATTAATAGCGTGATAAAAGATCCGGCGAGAACAAGTATGCTTCCAATACCGCCAATCAATCCGCTTAAAAAATTACCAAGAAGGTTTCCGATAAATCCAGACAACTCATAAGTGGACGAAAATAAATTATAATTTTCGTGAAGTACACCAAAAAAACTTGCAAAGATTATTGAACTTAATAACAAAAAATTGGACACGTGAAGGCGGAATTTGAAATCAATCTTTTTGAAGAACGAAACTCCCCATAAAAATAGTACAATGGGAATTGTAATGGAGAAATATCCGAGGGTAGCTTTAACAAGAAATTTTGAAAAATGTGCGCCTGTAACTCCAAGCCAGTTTTGTATGTCGATTTTAGTATCGAATGATGTAAAGAAATCTGAAAATAATGTTGTGAGATTAGCTTCATCTCTTCTATCAAAAGTTATAACACTTAAAAAAAATATAACAGAAATAATCAGAAGAAATATTCCGAATATCTGTTTTTTATTATCAGGCGTTAAAATAAAATAGTTTTTTTTTGAACTATTCTTTCCATTTTTTTCTTTAACGCTTTTTTTCTTTTTAAGTGACATTAAATTTTTTTAATTAATCTTTTTTAAGTTTTTTCATAACACCGCTTGCATAAGCCGGAATTACATCTAGCACATCAATAGAACTACAATATTCAAGATCAGCTTCAAATCCATTTTCTAAAAGTATTTTTCCGTGATCAGATTCGCGCATCATCTTAATCAAATTAGCGCCGTATTTTTCGTACAAAGTTAAAGCGGCGGCTCCGGAATCATTTAGATACGAATCTGTTTTAACTTTACTAATTTTTGAAATAAGCATTCCTGCACAAACCGAGTCTTCAATAGAGAAATAATTATTTCTTCCCGCACAAACAATTTCAACATCTGTATTTAATGTTATAAGATGTTTTGCTACTGCGCTGATATTTAAGAACGAACAAGTGTACAAATTTTCCGAATACTTTGCTTTTGCAATTGATTTGGTTCCGTTGGTTGTGTAAAACACAATTGTTTTGCCTTCAACAATTTCTTTAGAATATTCAAAAGGTGAATTACCAAGTGCAAAGCCTTCTATCTTTTTTGTATTTCTTTCGCCGCCCAATAAAATTTGTCCGCCAAACATTCCACCAGAAACTTTAACAGCAAACTCAACACTGGCAACAGGAACAACTTCTTTTGCGCCGTTATTAATTGCAGTTACAATCGTTGAGGTTGCACGAAGTACATCAATTACAACTGTAGTTTTACCTGTAAAGTAAAGTTCATCAACTATAACGGGTGAAAGAAATACATTTAATTTCATTTTACATTTTATCTTTTTACAAACGGAAGTTTTACAACAATAGCAGGAACTTCTTTTCCCCTGATCAGAAAGTTAACATCAGAACCAATCTCTGCATATTTGGTTTCAACATAACCCATTGCAATCGGTTTCTCTAACATCGGACTTACGGTTCCGCTTGTTACAACTCCTATTTTGTTATTCTTTACAGAAAGCTCATAACCATGTCTTGGAAAAATTTTTTCGTCGGAGGTGATTGCAACAAGTTTTCTGTTCAAACCTTTTTCTTTTGCTTTTACTAAAACATCTTTAGCTATAAAATTTTGTTTGGAAAGCTTTGTAATCCAGCCTAAGCCTGCTTCTAATGGATTTGTAGTTTGATCAATATCATTTCCATATAGACAGAATCCCATTTCCAATCTTAAAGAATCACGAGCAGCTAATCCTACCGGCTGAATATTAAATTCTTTACCGGCTTCAAATATTTTATTCCATAAATCTTCAGCGACCTTTTCATCTCCGGTAAAATATAATTCATAACCAAGTTCACCTGTGTATCCGGTTCTTGAAAATATCATATCAATACCGGCAAGATTTATTTTTGTAAAATGATAATATTCTAAACTTATTTGAGTATCTGTAAGTTTTTGTAATGTCTTAAGTGAATTTGGCCCTTGAACAGCAAGCAAAGAAAATTCGTCGCTGCGATTAGTAAGTTCAACTCCAAAATTGTTATTCATTTGCATCCATGCAAAATCTTTATCAATGTTGGATGCATTTATTACAAGTAAAAATTCATTTTGTGAAATTCTGTAAACAAGTAAATCATCAACTATTCCGCCATCTTCATAACACATCGCTGAGTATTGTACTCTGCCCGGAAAAAGTTTTGAAGCATCATTAACAGTTATGTGTTGAACGAAATCAAGAGCCTTCTCTCCTTTAACAAAAACTTCACCCATATGCGATACATCAAAAACACCAACAGAATTTCTTACAGCTTTGTGTTCTGCAATTATCGAAGAATATTGAATTGGCATTTCATAACCGGCAAACTCAACGATCTTAGCACCTAAATTTTTATGAATATTGTAGAATGTTGTGCGTTTCATTTTTTCATTCCAGAAAGTTTAATTAAAGTTTATTTGTTTTGAGATTTTTTCCAATCATTTAAGAATTTTTCTAGTCCAATATCTGTAAGAGGATGATTAAATAATTTATTAATTACCGGGAAAGGCATTGTGCAAACATCTGCACCCATTAATGCTGCTTCAACAAGGTGCAGCGGATGCCTTATACTTGCAACTAGAACCTGTGTTTTGTAATTATAGTTTTTATAAATCTGAACGATTTGAGAAATCAGTTCCATTCCATCGTGACTAATATCATCAAGTCTTCCTACAAACGGACTGATATAAGTTGCGCCTGCTTTTGCAGCGAGCAAAGCTTGTGAAGCTGAAAAACACAAAGTAACATTTGTATTAATATTTTCAGAAGCTAAAGAACGAACAGCTTTTAGTCCTTCTTTGATTAATGGAACTTTAACAACAATATTCTTATGGATTTTAGAAAGTTCGTGAGCTTCTTTTAATATTCCTTCGTAATCAGTTGAAACAACTTCAGCGCTTACAGGTCCATCAACAAGTGCCAATATTTCATCAAGTAGTTTTCTAAAATCTTTTCCCTCCTTAGCAACGAGAGATGGGTTAGTTGTGACACCATCAAGAATGCCTAGTGCTGCGGCTTCTTTAATTTCATTTATGTTGGCTGTATCTATAAAAAATTTCATATTAAAACTCCTATTTTTTTGAATTCACTGTTCAACCTTCCTTTCGTTTTCTCTCCCCATAGGGGAAAGTTAGAGAGGGGCTTCTTCTTATTTAAACTTTTCTGTTAAATCAATTCCTTTTTTCTTAGAGAAGAATCTAAACTTACCCATAGCCATGCTGGTATCTTCTTCAATACGCAATCTAACTAAATATTTAAACTGAATTTTTGTAAATTTTTTGTCCTGTAATCTTGTTGCATCTGAAGGATGACATTTGATTATCAAACTAAACTCTCTCGAAAATCTTCTAAATCTCTTCAACCAATCTTCAATATCATAAACAAGATGTGATTCTTTTGTCATTAATCCTGATCCACCGCAAACCGGACATACATCTTTCATTGCCTGGTTAATATTTTGGCGAATTCTTTGTCGAGTAATCTGAACTAAACCAAAATCACTCATTGGTAAAACAGAAACTTTAGAACGATCTCTGCGAAATTCTTTTTTCAATTCATCATAAACTTTTTTACGATTTTTATCTTCTTCAAGATCAATAAAATCGATGACTATAATTCCGCCAATATCTCTAAGGCGTAATTGTCTTGCAATTTCTCGCGCTGCTTCCAGATCGGTTTTAAGTGAATTAAGTTCCTGCTCTTTACTCTTTGCATAACGTCCGCTGTTCACATCTATAACTACCATTGCTTCCGTATGTTCGATGATAAGATATCCACCGCTTGGTAACGGAACTTTTCTTCCCATCAGTGTTTTGATTTGCTCTTCAATTTTAAATTCATCAAAGATAGAGGAGGATGATTTATAAAGATCAATCTTTTCTAACAAACCGGGCTGGACTAATTGAACGTATCCCTTAATTTGCTTGTAAAGTTTTTTTGAATCAACAAAAACTTTTGAAATATCCGGTGTTAGTAAATCACGAATAACGCTATCAGTTGTACTTAAATCCTGGTGAACAATTGATGGTGGTTCTTCGCTCTTTGCTGTTGCTTCAATAGTTTTCCATGTTTTTACAAGATTTGTTAAATCATCTTTAACTGCATCTTCAGTCTGATCTTTTGCAACAGTACGAATAATCAGTCCATAATTTGGAGGTAGAATACCGCGCGCAATATTTCTTAATCTTCTACGCTCTTTATAATCTGAGATTTTTTTTGAAATGCCAATTTTGTTATCGAAAGGAAGTAGAACACAAAATCTACCCGGAAGAGAAACTGAGGAAGTAACGCGTACACCTTTATTGCTAACCGGTTCTTTGGTTATCTGAACAAGAATTTCTTCGCCCTTGCGTAATTTGGTTATTACATGTTCTGGCGGTGGAGCTGAAGTTCCATTTCCGTTTGTACGATTTGGTTTCGATTCATCATCATCTGAAAGATCAACATCAGAATCCTCCTCGCCAAGCATATCCTGAAATTGTTTGGTGCGGTCACCAATATCCGAAAAGTGAAGGAAGCCATCGTGCTTCATTCCTATATCTATAAATGCGGCTCTTATCCCGGGAAGTACACGTGCAACTCTTCCAAGATAGATGTCCCCAACCATTCTCCTGTTTTCAGGATAGTCAACAAAAAAGTCGGCTAAATTTCCATCTTCCGTTATCGCTACGCGCGTCTGGTTGGAAGATGAATTTATTATAATTTCTTTTATCATAAATAAAAAACTCTTTGTATGAAATAAAACATTTCATTAATAAAAATTTAGGAAACGCTAATTTGAGCAAAGGAATGCCCTGAGTGCGGTTTAAGCCCTGGCTATTTTTTAACAGCAGTGGCTGAGTTGTGAAACTTCTAAAAAAATATATTAATGCATCAAGCATTAAAATCCTATTTGAAAAAATTATTTAAATCACAACTGTCATCCTTCGACTTCGCTCAGGATGACTGTGAATTCAATTTTGTCACACCGAGCGAAGTCGAAGTGCGACCTTAAAAATAAAACATTAAAAAATACAAAGTCATTTCGACCAAAGGAAGAAATCTGATTTCAATAATTAAAAAGATTTCTCGTCGTCGAACTCCTCGAAATGACAGTATAAAATAATCACATCACTAATTAGCTGATAGCTACGCCGATGGATTATTTTTTGCTTCTTTTTCAGCAGCTTCAATTAATAATTTTCTTCTGCTTAAAGAAAACTTGCCGTTTTCTATTTTTAATAATTTAACGGTAATCTTATCACCAACTTTTAGGTAATCAGAAACTTTATTTACTCGTTTAGTGTCTATCTCAGAAATATGAAGTAATCCGTCTTTACCTGGAAGAATTTCTACAAACGCACCAAACTCTGCAATCTTTGTAACAACACCATCATAAACTTCTCCAACTTCCGGTGTTGCAGTTAATTTTTTGATGTACTCTTTGGCTTGCTGTGCATTTTCTTTATTAGGTGATGCAATTCGTATTGTTCCGTCATCTTCGATATTAATATCAACACCAAATAATCTTTGCATACCCTGTATTGTTTTTCCGCCAGGACCAATAATTAAACCAATCTGATCTGTTGCAACGTTCATCGTAACTAATCTGGGTGCATACGGAGATAAAGAATCATTAGCTTTACTTATTGTTTCATTCATCTTACCAAGAATGTGCAGTCTTCCTTCTCTAGCCTGATGAAGTGCTTTTTCCATGATCTCAAAAGAGATTCCCTGAATTTTAATATCCATCTGGAATCCTGTTATACCATCACTTGTTCCTGCAACTTTAAAATCCATATCACCAAGATGATCTTCATTTCCAAGAATATCTGTAAGGATTGCATAATCACTTCCTTCTTTAACCAAACCCATTGCAATTCCGGAAACAGCTTTGGTAATCGGCACTCCGGCATCCATCATTGCAAGCGAACCAGCGCAAACTGTTGCCATTGATGATGAACCGTTTGATTCAAGAATATCAGAAATTATTCTAACTGTATATGGAAATAATTCATCTGCAGGTAAAACTTGTTTTAAAGATCTTTCTGCAAGATTGCCATGCCCGATTTCTCTTCTTCCAACTCCTGTCATTCTGCCAACTTCACCAACACTAAATGGTGGAAAATTGTATTGAAGGTAGAATTTTTTTGAGTATTCTGCTAATAAACCATCAACCGTTTGTTCATCGTCTTTTGTACCAAGCGTAACATTTGTTAAGCTTTGTGTTTCACCACGTGTAAACAATGCTGATCCGTGTGTTCTTGGTAAGTTGCCAAGCTCAATTGTAATTGGACGAACTTGTGTTGTATTTCTTCCATCAAGACGAATACCTTCTTTCAATATTCTTTCACGCATAATATCTTTTTCCAAATCGTGAAGAATTTCTTCAATAACTTTTTCTTGTTCGGGATATTTTTCAGCGAGTGCTTTTTTTACAGATTCAGAAAGTTCTTTGTTCTTTGCAGATCGTTCTTCTTTTGCAAGAATTGAATAAACGATTTCTTTAAAATTTATTTTAGCCAAATCATAAACATCTTTTTTAATATTTGCATCAACAGATTTTTCTGCAACTACCCACTTGGCTTTTCCTGCTTCTGCTCTTAATTGATTTTGCAGATCAACAATTTTTTTGATTTCCTGCTGAGCAAATTTTAAAGCATCCAGCAATTCCTGCTCACTTACTTCTTTAGATTCACCTTCAACCATCATAATAGAATCTGCAGTACCTGCAACAACTAGTTCGATATCACTTAACTTTAACTGCTCATGAGTCGGATTGACAACAAGTTCACCAGCAACTCTACCAATTCTAATTTCTGCTATCGGGCCATCAAAAGGAATATCTGAAATAGCAAGTGCCGCCGAAGCTCCGCAAGCTGCTAGTACATCAGGATCATTCTCTCCATCATAAGACATAACCATTGCAACAACCTGAGTTTCATTTGTAAAACTTTCAGGAAACAATGGTCTGATAGGTCTATCACACAATCTTGAACTTAGAATTTCTTTTTCAGTTGGTCTGCCTTCGCGCTTAATATATCCACCGGGAAATTTTCCTGCAGCAGATGTTTTTTCACGATATTCAACCTGAAGTGGAAAATAATCTAATCCTTCTTTAGCTTCGGTTGCAGCAACTGCAGTAACCAATACCATTGTATCTCCGTAGCGAACCATAACAGAGCCGTTAGCTTGTTTTGCATATTTTCCGGTTTCTATTGAAAATACTCTTCCGCCTATTTCGATTTCTTTTTTAACAACCATTACTTAACCTTTACTTTCTAATGTTCAATTCTTTAATTATTGCTCTGTATCGTGCAATATCTTTTTTTATTAAATAATCGAGAAGTCTTCTTCTCTTACCAACCATCATCATCAATCCTCTTCTTGAATGATGGTCTTTTTTGTGAGCATCAAAATGCGATGTGAGATCATTGATTCTTTTTGTAAGTAAAGCAATCTGCACTTCAGATTTACCTGAATCGTTTGAGTCTTTTCCGAATTTTGAGACTATCTCAAGTTTTTCTTCTTTTGTCATTTTTTCTATCCTTTATTTATTTGTACGATATAATTCCAGTATTTACCAGAATTAATTATTTAGTTCATTAAAAATTTTTAATCCGTTTTCTTTGTCTTTATTCATTTGTCCGATCAACTCTTCTGCGGAATTAAATTTTTCTTCTCCGCGAAGTCGTTCAATCAATTCTATTTTTACAACTTCATCATAAATTTCACGATTGAAGTTGTATATATAAACCTCAGTAACAAGTTTGCCTGCATTATAAAATGTTGGACGCTTGCCAATACTTAAAAGACCAATATGTTTTTCATTTCCCAAAAGAACTCTAACAGCATAAATACCAATTGCAGGAAGAAGTTTTTCCTGCGATGATAATTTTATATTTGCTGTTGGATAACCAAGCTCTCTTCCCCGTTTATCTCCGCCAACCACAGTTCCGCTAAAAGAATAATTTCTGCCAAGCAATGTGTTTGCTTTTTTAAGATCACCCTCAATCAAAGCATTTCTAATCTTTGTACTGCTTACAATTTCATTATTGATGTAAAATGCATCCACGGTTGTAACAGTAATATTTTCTATT
>JBBQSH010000067.1:0-16564 GCA_038214015.1 Ignavibacteriales bacterium
CCATTGAACTCCTTCTTCTTCAAGTTTATCAACAGGTACAACTTTGTTTACAAGTCCCATTTGCAATGCTTCTTGAGCATTATATTGTCTGCACAAATACCAGATTTCACGAGCTTTCTTTTGTCCAACTATTCTTGCAAGATAACTTGAACCAAATCCGCCATCAAAACTTCCAACCTTTGGTCCTGTTTGTCCAAAGATTGCATTATCTGCAGCAATTGTTAAATCACAAATTACATGAAGAACATGACCGCCGCCGATTGCATATCCAGCAACAAGTGCAATAACGACCTTAGGAATACTGCGAATTAATTTTTGAAGATCTAATACATTTAATCTTGGTACGCCATCTTTACCAACATATCCCATATCACCGCGAATACTTTGATCGCCACCGGAACAAAAAGCATACTTCCCATCTTTAGCTGGTCCATAACCTGTCAATAAAATTACTCCTATCGTTTGATCTTCGCGTGCATCAGAAAAAGCATCATACATTTCAAAAACTGTTTCGGGTCGGAACGCATTTCTTTTTTCCGGTCGATTGATTGTAATCCTGGCAATGCCATCCATCTTTTCGTAGATGATGTCTTTATAGTTATTGTTTTTTATCCAATTGAAACTCATAATTATCCTTATTTAAAACTGTCCTAAATAATTTAAAACTATTTCTATAAAACGTTTTGGATCCTCAAGGTGAGTGCTATGTCCTGAATTACGAACAACTTTATGTTTAGCTTTAAAAAATCTTTTAGCAAGTCTTGCATTAATCCCAGTAAACTTGCTATCAAGATCACCCGTTATCAATAAAACTTTTAAAGGAATTTTTTTTAATTTGTCATGAACGGGAGGCATAATGCCGGTACTAAACCCTTTTAATGAATTTGCGTATCCAATTTTACTGCCTGAAGCTTTTTTCTTTTTTAACTTTTTCAACTTGTCATTAGAAAATCTTCTTTGCGTATTAAATAATTCCTGATCATTCCACATTTCTATAAACTCATCAAGAGTATGGGCTTCAATAAACTCAGCAAGCTTTAAATCCTCCTCATATCTTTTTTGTCGCTCTTCATCATTTTTAATTCCAGCGGAAGCACTTTCTAAAATTAATCCTTTTAAGTCATCCGGATTTACAGAAGCGTAGCTAAGTGCAATCCTTCCGCCCATCGAATATCCCAAAAGAAAAACTTTATTTGGAGTTAGATGATCTTTAACATATTTAATTTGATTAACAATGGATTCAATATTGTAATTCGTAATATTACCAGGGACATCACTTTTACCGTGACCAACAATATCCATTGCGATATAATTATATTTATCAGGCATTTGTTCAAAAACGGGAAACCAATCTTCTGCACAACCAGTAAATCCATGCAGGAATAAAATATAATCTTTGGATTTATCAATTTCTTTTGGATATTCAATATTTATTTTTACACCATTAGCATCAAGCTTCATAATTCCTCGAAAAATTTTCTACAAATTTATTGGATTTCTTCCAATATTTTTTTCTTAGTGATAAAGAATAATCAGCATTTGTTTTTATTTCAAACACAACTGGTTTTCTTCTTATCGATGACACTTTTATATGATTTAAAATATCCGATTGCGATATTAACTCTTTGTAATCTACCTCAAATGCTTCAGTAAGTTTTTTAAAAGAAAGATTAGTTGAAGTTAAAAAATACTTATCAAAAACATTTTTATATTCTGCTATCGGAAGAAATTTGAAAATAGCACCGCCATTATTATTTATTAATAACGTGATTAATGGAATATTGTATTGCTTTGCAATCAACAAACTGTTTATATCATAATAAAAAGATAAATCACCTGTAACAAGATAAGTCGGATTGTTTGATTGAGCACAAATACCAAGGGCAGTTGAAGTTATACCATCTATTCCGCTAGCGCCTCGGTTTTGAAAGACGTTAATATTTTTATGCACAGTAGATGAAAAAAAATCAAGATCGCGTATAGGCACACTATTTCCAATTATCAAATTAGAATTTGGTGGAATTGAATTAATTATATTTAATAGTATCCCAGTCTCATTAATCTTTTTTGTAATTGAAAAAATTTCCGGTTTAATCTTCTCTATATCAGAATCTAAAATCTTTAATTTTTTTAATTCCGGTGAAAAATCATTTGGCTTTGCATCTATAGACATTATAAGATTTTCCAAAAACAATTCTTCACTTGTTTTTATAATCTTAAATTTACGAGAAGGATTATGGGAATCGCCAAATTTATTAATTGTATATCGTTCAGGTTTAACAACAGAAAAATAATCTTCTAATTTGGAAGATGTTAAAGCTCTTCCAAAATGTAATACAAATTTAGGAGCAAACACTTTTGAAAATAATTTAGATCTTATAAGAGCATCATAATTAGTAATTAGGTTAGATAAAGGTAAGGATTTAAACCTTAACCCGCTGGAGGCATCAGCAAAAATTGGGAGAGCATATTTAATGGAGAAATTTTCAAGCGTAGAAAAAAAGTAATCACTAAAGTTTCCAGGTCCAATTGTAATTAAACCGGCTTTGCTTTTTCTAAGAAGATCAGCAATTATTTTAATATCCTTTGGTTCAACAGTTCTTAATTTATTTTTAAGATTTACATTTAATTCATCTGGTAATGATTCCAGTAAAAGCCTTTCTTCAATATCATCTGTAAAAGAGTTTGGTTCAAGTGGCTTTTCAAAAGGAATATTAATATGAACAGGCCCAACATTTTTATTAATACAAATATCAAAAGCATTTTTTGCCGCTTCTTTAAGCTGCTTGATTTTCTTAAGATCGATTTTTGGTAAACCGGTATCATAAAAAGATCTTACATGATTATTATAAAGATGATCCTGATTGATTGTTTGATTAGCTCCGGAATTACGCAAGTAAGCAGGTCTATCCGCTGTGCAAATAATTAAAGGAACTCTATTTTGATATGCTTCAATTATTGCTGGATATAATTCGGCTGCTGCTGTTCCTGAAGTTGTTACCACAACAACTGGGGAGTTAGTCTGTTTTGCAATTCCTAACGCAAAAAATCCAGAAGTCCTTTCATCAATAATTACGTAAGATTTAATTTTTTTATTTTGTGATAATGCATAAGTAAGCGGAGTGCTTCTTGAACCAGGGGATATACAAGCATATTTAACACCACATTCAGCAAGCTGATCAAAAAAAATGTTTGCCCAAAAATAATTACGATTAATTTTTATCAGCATTATTAAACAAGGATAGAATTGGTTTTAATTTTAATTGAGTTTCTTCATACTCCTCTTTTGGATCAGAACCTTCAACAATTCCGCAGCCTGCATAAGCATAAAGTTTATTATTTTTAACTAAAGCCGAACGAATTGTTACAAAAAATTCACCGTAATTATCTGCATTAAACCATCCAATTACTCCTGAAAATAATCCACGATCAAAATCCTCAGTTTTCTCAATCATTTTTAATGACTGCTCTTTTGGAATTCCGCAAACAGCTGGAGTAGGGAATAGCGATGAAATAATTTTAAATATCTGATCTTTTGATTTAAGTGTGCCCGTAACTGAGGTTTGCAGATGCTGAATGTTTGGAAGTTTTTTAACAACAGGATTTTTTACGATTTCGACTTGATCAACAAAATTAAAAACCGATTTTTTTATGTAATCAATTACAGCTTCGTGCTCCATATTGTTCTTATCACTTTTAAGAAGTTCGTCTTCTAATTGTTTATCCTGCTCTGGATCTACCCCCCGCATAATTGAACCAGCCAATGCTTCTGTGAAAAAAGTATCCCCGGAATATTTTATCAGTATTTCGGGAGTTGATCCAAAGAATATTGATTTACCCGATTTATAAAGAAAATTTGTGCACGTGGGAAATTTTATATTTAACTCAGTAAAAGTTTTTTGCCAATTTATAGAAGATATAATTTCATTTTCTACTCTTCTAGCAATAACTACTTTATCAATCTTCTCACGTTTTATTTCTTTAATAACCGTATAAATTTTACTTTCCCAGTTTTTAAAGTCATCAGCATTAATCACGTTTTTAAGAATTGTTCGATCACTGTTGCTGTCCTGTAAACGGGTTTCAAGATTATAAATTAATTCAGTTTCTCGTTCAAGAAATTCGTTAAAGTTTTCGTGATGTGAAAAACTTTCTGAGAAAAAATTTGCCACAATAAAACAGGTACCCGAGTGTTGGAATAAAATTATTTTTGGGACAATAAAATCTATATCATTAAAATCAGCCCACTCATCAGAATCTTTTTTGATAGGAAACTTTACAGATGTTAAAAAAATTGGAAGTTTAAACTTTTGGTAATCAGCATGATTTGAAATAAGCTTATTCTTTAATTTTGATATTTCTTCTGCAAGCGATTCGTAATTATCAAAACTGAACGATTGCTTGTTCAATATTTCAAAAGATAAAAAAGAAATATTACTGTCTGGTTCAGAATAATAAAAAACATCATCAGCTTTATTTGCAAAATGTTCAAGCAGCAAAGTAAATTTTAATGGACTAATTTTAGCCGCATAGCTAAAAAAAACTTTTTTAGGGTCACTTAGATTTTCTGATAAATCATCCGAAGTGTTTGCCGTTATTTGTGCTGTGTTACTCATAAATCTCTATTGTTTACTAAAGTAAAATTAAGTGATTAGGTTAAGAGTTCATAAGAGGAAATTAAAAATTCATATCTTTTTCTACGGTATCCAGAATCCTTAAATAACTATCATATCTTTCTGCCGAAATATTGTCATTTTCAACCGCATTTATTACTGCGCAGCCAGGTTCGTGATGATGAGTACACGTATTAAAACGGCAATCACCAATAAAGTTTTCAAATTCTTTAAAGTAGTGTCCTAAATCTTCTTTCCTAATTCCAAAAGGATCAATCTCTCGAACGCCCGGCGTATCAATAATATATGTTTCATTACCAACATAGATCATAACACTTGTTACAGTGGTGTGAGTTCCCTTTGAAGTGTAGTTGCTTATCTCACCAACTTTAAGATTTAAATCCGGATAGAAAATATTTAGCAAGGATGATTTACCAACCCCTGATTGTCCCCAAAAAAGATTTTTCTTTCCCTTTAAAGATTTGTACAAGTAATCCAACCCCGTTGAATCAATTGCAGAAGTTAGAAAAACTTTATACCCTATTTTTTTGTAAAGATCAGCCCAGGCTTTAAGAGCTGATTCTTCTGCAAGATCTGTTTTGTTGATGATTATATTTGTTTTTATATGAGCGCTTTCGCAAGCGACTAAAAATCTATCCAAAGTTTTGTTATTAAAATCTGGTTTTAATGTACTTGTTACAATAAAAATATTATCTATGTTGGAAGCAATTATCTGTTCAAGTCTTTCACCACGAAAACTTGCGCCGCGCGTTTTTATCGCTTTGCGGGAGAGATAATTATTACGAGGCAGTATTTCATAAATAACACCTGTTCCATCTTCATTTAAATCATAAAGTACAGAATCACCAACAGAAGCAAAATCCCTGTTAAAAAGTTTATCCTTTTTAAGATTAAAATCCTTTTTAAATTTTCCTTTAAGAGAGCATCTTATAACTGTGTGATCTTTTTCTGAAAAGATATAAACATCTTTACTTTCTGATCTTGAAATGATTCCTTGAATTATATTCTCCTTTTAAAAATAAAAAAGCACCATATCGAAAAATATGGTGCTTGAATCCTTTAAGCAATAAATAATATAATTAGAATCTAAAAGTTGTTGTTAATATTAAATTATGAGTGCTGATATCCTGAAATGTTCGTGATACATTAGAACCATAATTATCGCCCAAATCTTTCCACCAGCCATAAGCATATGCAACATCAATTCCGATATTTCCATTTGCTAAAAATCCTAATCCGCCTGTAACATATTTATGATTGAAATCCGATTCATCTCCGTCAAATGCCGACATCTGAGTTAAATATCCACCGCGTATTCTTAAACCAATTGTTGGAACTGTGTATTCAAATCCTACATTATAATTTATTACTGATCTGAGAACATCCTTTATTTCTTTATTTATCTCTGCAACATAACTTGCTGAAAGTCCATCTTGCGAGCCTTTAAATTCTAATTGTGAATAATCAATAAAAGTTGCCTCTGCACTAAGTATAATACCTTTTAAATTAATTGCCCCAGAACCATTAATCTCAAATGGTGTTATAATATCGTATGATACTTTATCACTGTAATATTCAGCATCAAGGGAGTATTGCTGTCCGGTTCCAAACTCACTGGATCCGCTGACTAAAAACTCTTCATCTATTGCAAAAGTTTTTGGAAATTGAACTGTTGCACCAATTCTTGCAACATCTTCAACTTGATATAGAAAACCAAGTTTTGCATCCCAACCGCCAATATCCCACTTAATTGTATTGTTTAGATAGAATATTTTGAAGTCTGTGGTTTGTGGTTCACCGGCTGCTGTTTCACCTTGGTAGATGTTTCTCGTATCGTCTTCATAATAATCGCTATTTGATTCAAAACTTCCTGAATTGAATGTAAAATTTCCGCCAATAAAAAAGTTTTTCTGAACTTCAATCGCACCGGAGAAAGTCCAATGATCAATGCCGCCGGAATTCAAAATGTTTCCGCTTTGGTTTAGATTGCCGGTAATTATGGTATTGTAATTTTCATCTGTTAAATAAAGATCATAAGGAATATCAGTATCTAATAAACTTTGGATTTTAGAATTGTTTCCGCTGTTAAATCCATCAAACTTAACTATGCTTGATAAATCTTTTGATTGATGATATGACATACCGAACACTAAACTACCCTTGTAAGTTGGAAAGGGAAGTGCAAAACTTATTCTGTTTAGCGATGTGTTTGTTGAGTTATCATTAGTTTCTTTACCGAAGAAAGTAGTAGTATTATCATAGTTTGTAAAACTTAATCCACCGGACAACTCCATTTTCTTAAGCAATCCAAATCCAGCAGGATTAAAGTAAGAAGCTGATGCATCATCACTTAAAGCATTAAATGCATTTCCCATTCCAAGTGCTCTTGCATTAGAGCCTAAGCCAGGGAAACCAAGCCGAATAGCATCATTATAATTTTGTGCCTGTAATGTTGTTACAGATATTAAAAGTATTGCACTCAGTATTTTCAATTTGTGCTTAAGCATTTTTATTTCCTCCAGCTGCCGGAATTTCTTGAACCGGAACTGTTTCGTGTTTCGTTACTTCCGGAATTTCTTGTTTCAGATGTTGAACTTGATGAATTATTTGAGCTGCCAGAATTTGAATCTCTTGTTGGCGGAGGCGTATTTATTATATTTGAATTATTTGAGTTACCATCCCGAGTCGAAGTCGTTGTTATAGTTGCAGTTGTTGTGTTTTCAAATTCTGGGTTTCTGTCCGTATTTCCTCTGCCATTACTATTTCTTATGTTTTCCGTGTCGGAGTTTCTTTCATTGTTTCTATTTTTTGTTTGGCTATTATCAGTTTCACCAGGGTAAGTTATATAAACCGGAACCCCAACCCACCAGGGTGTTTCATAATAATTTATGTATCCACCGTAATAATCAGTGCCGTAAAATTCACTGTTACTGTTATATAAATTTTCAGTTTCAGGAAATTCCTGGCTCGGATCCCAGATGACAGTATAACAGCCAGTAAAATAAAAACTCATTCCAATTACTAATAAAAACAATTTAGTTGTGTTTTTCATTTTATTTACCTTCTTCCGGAACTACTGCTTTCACCATTCCTGGAACCGCTGTTTCCGCCGCTGCTTCGAGGACTAGAACCTGTATTTCCTCTAGGTGGAGAAGACGTATTATTTCTTGGAGGACTATAACTCCTTGGCTTATCATTACTTTTTGGAGGAGTATAATTCCTATTAGGCGATTTATTAGTATTTGTATTTGGAGTTTTATTCACATTCGGTTTTTTGTTCCTGTCAACATTTGGACTTTTCTTTTCAGTATTGGTTTTTCTCTCGGTATTAATTCTAGTATCATTTGTTTTTTTACGTGTGTCACGATTAACATTAGTCTTAGTATTTCTTTCTGTTCCATTACGTTTAATTACATCATTAACACGAGAATCTTTAGTAGTATTGTTTTTCCTAATTGTTTCAGTAGTTCGTGTATTTATTTTATCTAGTGATCTAGTCACATCGTTTCTATTTATATCTCTTCCCTGAACTTTTAATCCTGTTCGATCAATATTAACATCGCTGCGACCCGAAATAATTTGTTTTTCTCTTGTTTTAAGTTGATCTCTCAATGTTGAAGTTCCATCTCTGGATGTATATAAATTTCTGTCTCCTCCGCTGTTTCTGCCTCCAGAGTTTCTTCCACCGGAATTATTCCTAACGTCATATCCATCATTGGTTCTGTATTTATATGTGGAGGAATAGTAACCATTATCATTGTATGGATAAGGGTCATAATATCCGTAATAATAATTTGGATACCAGTAACTAGGATAGTAACAATAAGGTGTTGGATAATACCAATAACTTGGATACCAGGAATACCAGTACCAAGGATCATAATACCAACTGGCTCCTATACTAATTGATACTGCCGGATAATAATCCCAAAAGTATTTTCTATATGATGGATAACCGTAGAAATAATATTCTGTATCCGATCCATCGCTTTCAGAATAAGATTCTTCATCTTCATAAACTACGGCTGTTGAATCATACTCTTCTACAACCTCATAATTCGGAGTCTTTTCTTCACGTGTCCAATTGCTGTAATCATCTTCTTTTGAAGCAACTTGTGTGTAACAACCCGTAAGATTTAAAATCAATACGGGAAGAAAAGCAAATAAAAACAATTTATATTTTTTCATTTTATACCTCTGGATTTCAATTACTGCAAAAATCGCAAATATCGAGCCTAAAAAAAAGGTAAAATAATTAACAGATCACGGAAAAATCTTATTGAGGAAATGAGGAGTGTATAGTTGAGTAAACTGGTTTGTACTAAAAAAAACACATAAACAGATAATACTGTCTAAATTTTTTGAATGAACTCTATAACTAATCCTCTATCAGCGGCATTTGTATCAAAGGAACTGTTCCCGAGTAGATCTCTCAGATCGAATCCAAAAGTTACTCCATTAGCAATTGACCAGCGAATACCCATATTCAAATAACCTTTTCCTTCGCCAAATTCATTTGTCGAGTTATCGTTAAATGCAAAATTATATTCAGCAAGAACCGAGAAAGAACTTCCCAAGGTTTTTTCAGCACCAACCATTAAATTGATAAAGTTATCACCATCGTTATCTTCAAGAATAGAATAGTTTATTTCTCCGTGCAGACTTAAATATCCTAAAACGCTAAAATTCTTACAAGCAGCGGCAAAAAAACCGGGAGCTTTTATTTCATATCTTTTCGCTTCATCAAAGTATTCTCCCTTTCCTTGTGTATCAAATCCAAGTGTTATAGCGGGTATTACCAACGATTCATCAAATAAACGAAAACGCAAGTTTACACCTGGAGGAAATTTGTACCAATCAATATCACCCGAACCAATAATATTTGAACCGCCGTATGAAAGCCCGATACTTAAATTTTCTATAATACCAGCTTCAAGTTTTACAATAAGAGTTCCATAGGGTAAGAGTTCAGTACTCAAACCATAAGAACCTTTTTGAATCACGCCTGCTGTTGGCATATCGATTAATTGTCTGTACTCATACTTAGCATTTTCACCCGCTGTGCCCTGAGCGCAGATAATTTGTGGAATCAGAATAGATATTGTTAATAATAATATAAACTTTTTCATTTTTCCTCGTGTGATATAAAAACGTAATTGCAAAATAGAAATAATTTTTCTTTAATGCCCTAAAATCTAAACCGTTAGTGCAAGTATTTCTATTTCAATATACTCAGGCAATAAAGAATGTTCTGATTTAATTTTGATGCCAACTAATCCCGCTCTCCCTTTAGACCTGATCTTTATAAATCCTGATTCTTTATCATACTCAATCACCTCAACTAAATTAACTCCTTCAATCAACTCAAAAGTTGCCGATGAATTTCTAAACCATGCTTTTTTGCCAAGTGCATTAACTGGAATAATTTCAATTGTCATTTCAGAAGAAATATCTGCATACAAATTTTGAGGAGAGCGTCTAACTTCACTTCCGTAAATGTTATAAAGAAAAAAATAGCCACCAAGAAGTAAAACGAAAATAGTTATTAAAAGATAGAATAGAATAATTTTTTTCCTCATCGGTTTGTGCGTTTTTCTCTAGCAACAAATAATCTGAGATTATTAATAATTTCTAACACTACATTATCAGGCACGCCATCGTTGTGCAGAGATTTAAATCTCATATCGCATTGATCGTTTACATAATCAATTACAACAAATCTATTCTTAACTGTTAATGCAATTTCTGTTGAGAAAAAATCAAGTTGCGTTAATCGCTGGATTGTTTTTGTAATTAGAAAAAGTTTTTTTAGTTCAAATTTTTCTATTTCTGAATCCATTAACTGATTATAAATATGCGTTTCATCATCCCACCAAACGCAAACTGCTTTGCCGAAGGCCCAATAACATCTGAACCATGCTCTTTTACCATCAAGCATTTTGGGATAAACTTTTTCCTGAATTAAATATTTATCGTTACTATGCTTTTGTCTTTCGTGTAAAACTTCCTTTAATGATTCCGCACCTTTTACCACACCCATTCCACCGCCGGTTATATTACATGGTTTTATTATGAATGGTCTGCCAAGTAATTCGAGATCATCAATTGAGATAAAAATTTCTTTTGCCTGGCTGTGAGGAGGTATTATTATAGAATATGGAACATTAAGTCCTGAAGTAATAAACTCAAGATGCATATTAGCTTTATCGATTGCGTGCTCTACAAGTTTGTGCGGATTAAAAACATACGAACGTCTTTTGGTAAGTAATCTGTTCAGCTCGATAAAATTATCATCCACATCCGAGGCTCTGTCTAATAAACAGCGGAAATTTAAGCGGCGCGCCTTAACATTTTCGGTAACTTCAGAAATATTTTTGTATGTGATAACATAAGTTGAAATTCCGAATTGATGCATCATTTTCTCGATGGCAGAAACAAATTCCACATCAAATTCCCAATCGTATGCTATTGCTAAATCATATGGATTCATTAAAAATCTTTTTATGCAAAGTTACAACATAGATACTTAAGTTTTCAAATTATCACTCAGCAAGCAGAGTCAAATAGCCTTGTTATTAGAATACTGCAATAATATATTCACAGGCGTGAAAAGAAATATTCTCTACATATTTATCCCCATAATATTATTATCATTTTTTTTGATTAATTGTTCAGGCTCAGCCCCGGCTACTGAAGAAAAGACTGATGATAAAAAACCGACATTGACTGTCGATCAGCAGAAGAAAAAAGCACTTGAGTTTTTTATTAATGGCGGTGTTTTTGAATCACAGGGTAATTATGAATCTGCTGTTGGACAATACGAAAAAGCACTTTTATATGATTCATCTGCCGGACTCTATTTTACACTAGCGAAAAATTATGTTTACCTCAATAAGTTATCTTTGGCGCTAAACTATTCTCAAAAAGCATTGGAACTTGATTCAACAAAAATCGAGTATTATGATCTTCTTGCAGATATTTATAACTATGGCAACAAAACAGAATCAGCAATTGCTACTCTTGAAAAAGCAATCGAACTTGATTCGATGAACATTGAACTAAATTATAAACTTGCGCGTCTGTATGAGGCAGATAAACCATTAAAGGCAGTAAAATTATATAACAGAATTTTATCTCAACTTGGTCCTGATTGGTCTGTGCTTACAAGAATAGCTGAACTGCAAGAAAGATTAGGTAATAATGAGGAAGCTATTATTGCTATAGAAAAATTACTGGCAATTGATCCGGCAAATATTCCCTTAAAAAAAATGTTAATTGAATTTAATCTGAGAGCAAAAAAATATGATGAAGGAATTTTACTTGCTGATGAAATTTTAGAGTTAATGCCGGACGATCTTGAAACAAGAGAAGCAAAAGCTAAGTTATTGTTAGGAAAAAATGATTGGGAAGGTGCATCTAATGAATTTGATTATTTGTTAGATCAACCGGATGTTAATCTTGATGCAAAAATTAATATTGGTGCAAATTATTTTAATAAAGCCATAACCGACTCCACAATGCTGCCAATTGCAAAATCTTTTTTTACAAAACTTGATGAAGACACAACAAACTGGCAGATAAAAATGTACCTTGGTGCTATTGCTTTAAGTGAGGGTGATGATTCTATCGCCATTGAGAATTTTCAGTACGTTACAAAAAATGCAAACTGGAATGTTGCCGCGTGGGTAAGACTCGGCGGGTTGTATTTTGATAATCGGAAGTATGATGAAGCAGAGGTAGTAATGAGTGAAGCTGTGCTTTCTTTTCCAGAAGATTTTTATGTTAATCTGATTTTAGGTTTGTCATTAGCTCAGCAATCAAAGCATCAAGAGGCGGAAAAGTATTTAAAGAAATCTACTATTCTTAATCCTACAGATATAACGGCTCTTTCCGCATATGGTTTCACTCTCAATCAACTTAAAGAAGATGACAAAGCAATATTCTATCTTAAACAAGCTTTGGAAATTCAGCCAGATGATGTTCAGTTGATTGGAACATTAGCTATGATTTATAATGGAATGCAATCTTATGAAATTAGTGACAGCCTTTATGAGCGTGCACTTGAATTGAAGCCTGATGATCCGCTAATTAATAATAATTACTCCTACGCATTTGCAACTCGTAAAATTCAACTTGATCGTGCATTAAAAATGGTTCAGATTTCTATTGCTGCAGATTCTTTAAACTCATCATACCTGGATACTATTGGATGGGTACACTTTATGCTAGGCAATTATAAAGAAGCAAAATTATATTTAGAAAAAGCTATTGAAGTTGGCGGAGAAAGTGCAGTGATGTTAGATCATCTTGCGGATGTGGAATCGAAACTCGGGAACAGAGAAAAAGCAATTGAGTTATGGGAAAATGCTCTTGAACTTGATCCAACAAAAAACGAAATAAAAAATAAAATTGATAAAGGTGCGATTTGAGAAAACTTAGTTTAATGGTTTTATTGTTATCTAACATAATCATTCTAATAACAGGATGCGTACCATCCCAGCCGACAGAAGAATTTGAACTGCTTCCATCAGAAAGATTAACAAATAAGCTTGAAGCAAATAGAAGAAAAATAAAATCTTTTGAAGGCACGGGAACAATCTTTGTTAATTCACCTTCTATGGATAACAGTGCAACATTCAGAATAATATTGCAAAAACCGGATTCAATTTATCTTACAATTATGGGTCCATTTGGAATTGAGCTGGCGCAGGCATTGGTTACAAAAGAAAAGTTTACATTTTATGATGCACTTAAAAATACAGCATATGTTGGATTAGTAAACTCAAATGCATTGCAAAGTATTTTTCGGATTAATTTATCTTTTGAAGATCTGCTGGATGCATTTGTAGGTTCTGTAAATCTAACAAGCAATCTATACAGACCACCAGATAACTATTTTGTTGAAGATGATAGATATGTGCTAACTTATCTTGACTCTGCAAGAACAAATAAAACTATTTACAAAGTTGATGTTAGACAATTAGGAATAACTAATTATCAGCTTTATGGATTTGATGAAAATCTGATGCTGGAAGGAAATTATTCTGATTTTGAACTATTGGAAAACGTAGCCGTTCCATATAAAATTGCAATTGAAAATAAAACTGATGATCAGAAAATCAGTATCGACTACAAAAAAATTAATGTTAATAAAAAAAATATTTTCATAGATTTTAAACTTCCTGACGATGCTACAATCATAAAATGGTAAAGAACGTTTTTTACATTCTTCTCATTGTGCTGCTTGTTTTTAATATAGATTCTTACGCTCAAACCAATCAAATAAATTCACAAAAGGAGGAATTAACAAAATTAAAGGATGAAATATCCCGCCTGGAAAATGAGCTATCGCAAAAAAACAAAAAAGAGAAAAAAACTTTAGAAGATCTTGACAACATCAGTAAGCAAAATTTTCTAGTTAATAAACTATTGACTAACCTCCGCCGCGAAGAGGAGCAAAAAGAAAATGAGATAAAAGAAAGCATCTCTAACATCTCTTCAATAGTAAGTGAAATAGATCAGCTTCAAAAAAATTATGCTAAGTATGTTGCGGCAACTTATAAGAATGGCACTCATACTGAATGGGAAACTGTACTGGATGCGAACTCATTTCAGCAAGCTGTTATTAGGTTGGAATATTTAAAGAGATTTTCAGTAAGCCGTGAAAAAGATCTTGTTAAACTTGAAGCTAATAAAAAAGATCTGCTAATCGCTAAAGTAAAACTTGAGAATGAAAAAAAAGAAAAGAAAGCATTAACTCAGCAAAAAGAAGTTGAAGAAAAATCTCTTTCTAAAAAATTAAAAGATCAAAAATCAATTCTTGCGGATATTAAAAAGGATAAAAAGAAGATTTCCAGAAGTGTTAGTGATAAAAGAAAATCCGAGCAAAAGATTAGAGATATGATTGTTAAACTATTTGAAGAGGCTGAAGCAAAAAGAATAAAGGAAGAAGCATTAAAATTAAAGAAAACAGAAACAGTTGTATCCACAGAAACTAAGACAAAAAAAGAAGTTGATGGCAGCGATTATAATTTTGATTTATCGACTTCCAGTTTCATGAATTTTTCTGAACTAAAAGGGAAACTTAACTGGCCGATTTCCAAAGGAAAAGTTGTTAGAAAATTTGGTGAATCATTAAATCCAAAACTGAAGACTTTAACTGTTAATTATGGTATAGACATTAGAGCTGCTGGTGATATGAGTGTTAAATGTGTGGCAGAAGGCGTAATCTCGGCAGTTGAGTGGCTGCCCGGTTATGGCACTGTTTTGATTATAAGTCATAAAGGAAATTACCGTACAGTATATGGACATCTCTCAGAAGTTTTTGTTAAAGAAGGGGATAAGATTAAAACAGGCGGAGTAATTGCTAAAGTTGGTGAAAGTGTTGAGGGAAACATTTTACATTTTGAAGTTTGGAATGCAAGACAAAATGTTAATCCCGAAATTTGGCTGCGAAAATAATTCAGCAAATGTTTTGAAACGCATATTTCAAATAATTGAATCCAACAAAGTATTATTTAAAAACTTTACATCACTTTCAATTTTACAAATCGCAAATTATATCTTTCCTTTAATCACACTGCCATATTTAGTTAGAGTTTTGGGACCTGAAAAATATGGATTGGTTAGTTTTGCAACTGCATTTGCAGCATACTTTACAATTATAACAGATTATGGTTTTAATCTCTCTGCTACTCAGGAAATTTCTATAAGCAGAAATGATAAAAAACGTGTCGCAGAAATATTTTCATCTGTTTTTACTTTGAAAATGTTGTTCTTTATTATTTCTTCACTAATCTTTCTTGTAGTTATATTTATTGTCCCCCAATTTCACCAATATCTGCTTTTATTTTTGATAACTTTTCTAAGTGTTCTTGGTACAGCATTATTTCCACTTTGGTTTTATCAGGGGATTGAGAGAATGAATTACATTTTAATAATTACGGTTTCAGTACGATTGATTGTTACTGTTTTAATTTTTGTGATTATTAAAAATGAAAATGATTTTATAAAATTAGCTGGATTAAATACTGCGGCTCAGTTTGTAATTGGTTTTTTAGGATTGCTTATTGCTTTTAACAAATTTCAAATGAAATATGTTTTCCCTAAGCCATCATTACTAAAACTCCAGATCAAAAATGGCTGGAATCTTTTTTTATCAACTGTGTGGATTAACCTATATACAACATCAAATGTTTTTGTACTTGGATTATTTGCTCCAGCTAATGTAGTTGGATATTTTGCTGCTGCAGATAAAATACGAATGGCTTTTCAGGGAATACTTTCTCCGATGTCGCAAAGTGTTTTTCCGTATGTAAATAAATTGTTAAGTGAGTCTTATGATCGTTTTATTAGTTTTAACAAAAAGTTATTTAAGATTGCATTAACAGCAGGAACAATTATCTCTATTACACTATTTCTTTTTGCAGAACCTTTAGTGAATATAATTTTGGGTCAAGATTATCAAGCATCAATTTTAGTTTTAAGAATAATTGCCTGGCTTCCGTTAGTAATATTTTTAAGTAATGTTTTAGGTATTCAAACTATGCTGCCAATGAATAAACATAAAAGTTTCGCTACTATTTTATTCTTTGCTGCGATGGTAAATCTGATTTTGTCATTTATTCTTGTCCCTAAATATTTTGAAATTGGAACAGCAGTCTCTGTTCTTGCAACTGAAATATTTGTAACGATGGCATTTTTTGCTTTTATTAAGAAAAATAAAATTTTGATTGTATGAAATACGATTACTTAATAGTTGGTGCCGGATTTGCAGGTTCTGTAATGGCAGAAAGATTGGCGTCTCAGCATAATAAAAAAGTTTTGGTTGTTGAAAAACGAAATCACATTGCCGGCAATGCTTTTGATGAATATGATGAACACGGAATTTTAGTACATAGATATGGTCCGCATATTTTTCATACAAACAG
>JBBQSH010000068.1:0-16504 GCA_038214015.1 Ignavibacteriales bacterium
GGGTGGACAGAACGTAAATAAAGTTGAGACTGCCGTTAGAATGACGCATCTACCTACTGGACTTGTTGTTCAGTGCCAGGATGAAAGGTCTCAATTAAAAAATAGAATTAAAGCGATGAAAGTTTTGAAAGCAAGACTTTACGATCTTGAATTGAAGAAACAAAACGCAGAACAATCTGCAATAAGAAAGTCTATGGTTGGAAGCGGTGATAGAAGTGACAAAATTAGAACATACAACTACCCGCAAAACAGAATTACTGATCACAGAATAGGACTTACTTTATATAACTTATCAAATATAATGGAAGGTCATTGTGAAGAATTGATTGAACAATTAAAGATTGCTGATAAAACAGAAAAACTTCAATCTGCAGAGTCTGAAGAATTTTAACCCGATTCTTCCTTCTCTAATTTTTTACACTTATTAAAATTAGACTTATATCGTCCTCATATTCTGATCCGGTAAATTCATCAAACTTTTTTTGAATAATTTCAAGAGGGTTTTCATCAACTTTAATATTCTTGATAATTTCATAGAGTCTATGCTCTCCAAAACTTTCTAATGTTTTGGCTCTGGAATCTGTAATTCCATCGGTTGTTAAATATACCTGTTCACCTTTTTTCAATTGTAAAATGTTATCCTCATAATCACCCAGTTTGGAAAAACCGAGAAGTAATCCTTTCGATTTTATACTCAGCAATTCACCATCTAAATTTTTATACATAATCGGGATATCACCGGCACCAGAATATTTAAGTTCATTGGTCTTATTATTTAATATGATAATGGAAAGTGTTGCAAATACTTCTGATATTTTTGTATCCCCATAAACTGTTAAGTTAACCTGTTGTAAAATTTCTGAAGGCGAATAACCTTTTGCATTTTGCAGAACACTTCTAAGAGCACTTCTAATATAACCTGCATAAGCATAAGCAAAATACCAGGCACCCCATTTTTTGCCCATCACATCACCTAGAATTACTACTAAATTATTTTCATCTAATTGATAGTAGTCAAGAAAATCTCCGCCAGGAATTCCTTTAAACGGAATATGCATGTGCGAAATCGTAAAGCCATCGAACACTGGAAACGTATCCGGAACAACTTTTGTTCTTAAAGAACTTGTTGCTTCTTGCAGTTCTGAAATTACTTTTTTCCTTTCATTTCCAAGACTTTTAATAATCGCAGAAACTTTTGCTACTACCAATTTTGGTCCGGCGGTTTTAACTACATAATCTGTAATTCCTAAATCGTAACCTTCTAAAATATCTTCCTCACTTCCCTTTGCGGTAAGAAAAATAAATGGAATATCTTTCAATAATGGTAATTCCATCAGCATCCTTCTGAATTCAAAGCCATCTGTTTTGGGCATCATAATGTCTGACACAATTACATCAGGAATTTTATCTTTCATAATTTCCAATGCTTCATCAACACTATCGGCAACCGCACACTCATAACCTGCTTTTTCCAAATTATATTTAAAGAGTCTAGACATCGAAGGATCATCATCAACAAATAAAATCTTAGGAGTCACTTCATCAAAAGATTTCTTAAGACTTTTTCTGATTCCATAAGTTCTATAAATATCTGATCTTCTGATTAATGCCTGTGTTTTTAGGATTAACTCTTTAATTTCAAAAGGTTTTGTTATGATATCATCGCCGCCGGATTCCACAGCTTTTGATTTATCTTCAAGTGTGTTCTTTGCGGTTACAAATATGAAAGGAAGAAATCGATGATTTTCATTCTCACGTACCTTCTTGCAAAACTCAAAACCATCCATACCTTCCATTGTTACGTCAGAAAGGACTAAGTCTATTTTTTCTTTTTTTAAAATATCAAAAGCCTGCAAGGAATTTTCGGCTTCAAAAGGTGTGAAGTTATTAAGTTTGAGATGATGATTAATAAGTTTTCTAATTGTCTTATCATCATCAATTATTAGAACAGATCTTTTTTCTGATTCGGACATTTATAAGCAACTTAGTCTATAATTAAAATTACAATTCCTTTATCATTTCTGGAAACATTGCTTCAAAAATAATATTCTTAATTAAAACTTTGGACAGCATCATCTGTCGATTTAAAGGATTCGAACACACGATACATTCTTGTCAGTTCAAACATTGAATGAACGGCGGGTTGAAATCCAACCAAACGAAGATCGCCTCCTAGTCCTGTTAATTTTTTTAATGAAACTACCAGACTTCCAAGAAAAGTTGAATCAATAAACTCACAACTTGAAAGATCAACAACTATTTTTTTAAAGTCTCGTTGTATATCATTAACTAAACCTTGCTTAAATTCTTCAGCCTCAACCATTGTAGCACGTTTTAAATTAACAGTAATTATAACAACGTCACCTCTTTCTTCTCTAAAATATTCCATAATATTTTTACCTCTATTCTGCTGTTCTGTTTTCGATTTTATATTTTTCCATTAACCTGTAGATTGTTGCTCTGCCAAGCTGTAATCTTTTTGCTGCCTCTACAATATTTCCATTTGTTATACTGAGTGCATGTCTGATGGCTTCTTCTTTTAATTTTTCAAATGGGATAACTGTCTCATCACTAAATAATGGTCCCGTATACTCAATACCGCTTGAGCTTTCCCCCGTCCTTAAATGTGCCGGAAGATCTTCAACATCAATACTATCTTTATCAGTAATTATTAAACATCTTTCAATCGTATTTTCAATTTCACGAACATTCCCCGGCCAATTATACTCATATATAAGCTTTAAAGCCCGTTTAGAAAAACCTTTTGTGCTTTTTTGAAGTTTAGCACTAAATTTTTGAATAAAATGTTCTGAAAGAACTAAGATATCACTTTTGCGATGTCTTAAAGGTGGAATTGAAATCGGGAAAGAGTTTAATCTGTAATAAAGATCTTCTCTAAACTCTTTATTTTCCACAGCCTTTTTCAAATCCCTGTTTGTTGCTGATATAATTCTAACATCAGTTTTAATTAAGTCGGTCCCGCCAACTCTTTCAAATTCCTTTTGCTGGATTACACGCAAAAGTTTTGCCTGAAGCAGCATCTCTAATTCACCAACCTCATCCAAAAATATTGTTCCGCCTTTTGCAATTTCAAATTTACCAAGCTTACGTGCATGCGCACCTGTAAATGAACCTCTTTCATGACCGAACAATTCACTTTCAAGAAGTTCACGCGGTATCGAAGCACAATTAACCACAACAAAAGGTTTATCTTTTCTCTGTCCGTTGTAATGGATTGCACGTGCAATCAGTTCTTTACCTGTTCCACTTTCACCATAAATTAAAACAGTTATATCATTATGTAAAACTTTTGTTACAAGTTTAAATACATCCTGCATTTTGCCATCTGAAGAGATAATGCTATCAAAGCTGTATTCTTTTTTTACATTCTCCTTTAGATTTTGTAATTCACGTGTAAGATCATAACTCTTAATAGAATTTTTTATAGCAAGTTCTAATTTTTGCTGATCGATGGGTTTTGTAAAATAATCGAATGCACCATATCTGAGTGCCTCAACAGCAACTTCAATACTACCCTGTGCGGAAAGCATAATTACCGGAATGTGTTCATCAAACTGCTTAATTCTTTTTAGAGTTTCAATTCCATCCATACCCGGAAGCATGATATCCAAAAGAATCACATCCGGTTTTTTGCTAAGATTTCTTAATGCGTCTTCTGCATTAGCAAATGTTTCTACCTGATATTTCCATTTATCTTTAGCCCAATAGCTAAGAAGTTTTGAAATGGCTTGTTCATCATCTACTATAAAGATCAGTTTTTCCACTTTTTTATCCTATTGTTTCTAGTCTCTATTACTCTTTAATAATTTTACTAAAACAGAGGTGCCTTTATTAGGTTCGCTCTGAATATTGATTAAACCCCTGTGCAAATCTACAATTTGTTTTACAAAAACCAATCCCATACCTGCGCCAGGAATATCAGAATCCGGTCTATTTACCTTGTAAAACTTCTGGAAAAGGAATGGTATGTCTTTTTTAGGAATGCCAATTCCGGTATCTGTTATTATAATTTCAACTTCCCGATATAGATTATTTAATATTACTTTTATTCGCCCACCCTCTTTAGTAAACTTAATAGAATTATCTATCAATGAGTCTAAAGCTTGAAGCAATCTTTCTTCATCAACTTCTATTATTATTTCATCATTAGGAACTTCCAATGTAAGAATCAAGTATTTAGCTTCAATTAACCCCCTATTATTTTCAACCATCCTTTTTATTAATTTGACTATGTTAACTTTTGATTTGTTTATTACAATTCTTCCGGTTTCCATTCTGGAGAGATCAAGAATATCATTTATGAGTTTGGCCAATCTTTTGCCCTCATTAAGAATAATAAGATTAAATTCATTCCGCATTTCCACCGGCATATTAGGATCGGATGCTATTGTTTCAGAAAAACCAACAATAGATGCAAGTGGTGTACGTAATTCATGAGAGATGTTTGAAACAAATTCACTTTTCATTTTATTTAATTCATCCAGCATCATTTTTTGATGAGATGATCTTGTTCTTTCTAAAGCGATTAGTCTTTCTGCTTCAGCTAATTTTGGTTTAAGATCAGCTAACTCATTTTCAATTTTTCTTTGAAGTGATACATCTTTTCCAACACCAATCAGACCAATAACTCTCTCATCTTTTCTAACAGTTCTAATGCTGATTTGATAACGGTTTACATTTTCGTATTTATTAATAAGTGATGCTTCAAAAAATGAACTGTCGTTTTTAAGGGCAAGGTTTATTGAGGCACTTACAAGCTGGGCGTGAATTGGATCTATAAGATCCATAAAATGTTTACCAATTAATTCTTGCGAAGAGAAATCTAAAGCAGAAGCACCAAATTGATTTATAGAAATAATTAACCCATCTTCATCAAGAATAAAAAGTAATTCTCTTGCAACATCAAAAAGTCCTAAAAAAAGTTCTTTCCAATCTCCAAGCTTTAGTAATTTTTCAAGATCAAAATTGTTATTTGATCCCAAATTTGATGTTTCTTCTATTATCTCTTCCAACATCTAATGATATGAATTAAGTTTAAAGTTAAGATGAACAATGGCATTGAAAATAGCAGGATTTTGAGTGGAAATCAATCACTGTAGATACTATAAAATAAAGTGATAACAACTAATTATTAATTCTTTCCTGTTGTAATGCTTCATAATACTTTCTAATTAACTCTTCGTAATCTTTATTATAACCTTCCTGAACAGCACGATTCAATTCGTCTTTAAGTTTTTCTTTGCTTTGCTGATTTTTAAGATTCAATTCTGCAGGACTATTACGCGTAACATTATTTCCACTTTCAGATTTTCTTTCCTTCTCAAAATCTCTTTCGTTTATAGATTTTTGTGCATCCAAAAGTTTTGATAAAATCTTTTCTTGTTTTTGAATTAATTCATCACTCAGTTTTTCGGTGTTCATATCACTAACAACTTCTCTCATTTGATTAACAATATTTTCAAGATCAGCGGGAATTTTTTTTGATTCACCGCTTTGCTTTGCTTCTTTGTTTAATTGTTCAAGTGATTTTTGAATCATTTGCTGCTGCTGCGCCATTCTTTGCATTTGTCCCTGTTGCTCTTGTGATAATTGACCTTGCTGCATCTGCTGGAGCATTTGCGTCATATTATTCAAATCCATTTGCTGACCGGACATTTTCTGCAACTGCTGCATAAGTGACATCATTCCACCGCTTCCACTTCCCCCTTGCATCATAGATTCAAGTGAACTCTTCATCATATTTGCTGCTTCATTCAAATGCATCATCGCATCACCTTGCGTAAGAGTTGCCATACTTCCATTTCTATTTTGCATCGATTGCATTGATTGATTCATTTTTTGATTTGCATTGCCTAAAGCTTTTCCCATTTCAGGTGAAATAGCAAAAGTTTTTTGTGATAACTCGGACATTTGCTCTAAAAGTTTATTTAGATTCTTTTTGATTTCATTTTGCTTCTGCAAGTTTTGCTCAAATTGTGATGAATTAGGATCAACATTCTGTAGTTTATTCTTAAGTTCTTCCTGTTGTTTTGATAACGACAAAATATTATCAAGAATCCTCATCATATCAGTAAAAGTTTGCATCTGATTTTCCTGCTGCATTTGCTCCTGCATTTGCTGCATACTCGATTTCATATTCTGCATATTTTTAGAAAGCTGCTGTTGATTTTTTTGAGCTTTCTGTTTTTGATTTTGCTTTAAATCTTTCGAAGCTTCTTCAGAAAGTTCTTCATTCTTTTGCTTTTCCATTTCTTCCTGAAGCTTTTCCATTTCCTCATTGGGCATATCCTTAAGTTCTTTCATCTTTTCAGCAAGCTCATCCATTTTTTCCTGTAAACGATCAAGCTCTTTAGTTAATTCATCCTGCTTTTTACTTAACTCATCCGATTGCTTTTGATTGTTTTGATCACTCTGTTTTGTTTGTTCATTCAGTTCATTTTGTTTCTGTTCCAGATTTTCAGTTCGCTTGATCATCTCATCTATTTTTTGTTCAACTTGTATTCGCTTAAGCAGATTCATAGTTCGTTCAATACTTTTCTTAAACTTTTCTTCGTCCATTTTCATCTGATTCATTGCATCCTGAGTCTGATTACGATTCATTTTCTCAAGTGCATCCTGCATCTTCTGCATCGCTTTTTTCATTTCATCACTTGTCATTTCATCCATCAACTTCTGAAGCTCCATATATTTTTCAAGCGTTTCTTCAGAAAGCAAATTATTTTGTTGAAGTTCATTCTGCATTTGTTTTAACTGCTCACTAGCACTTTCCATTTTCTCCTGAAGTTTTTCAAATTTGTCCAAAGCTTGTTCAATCTTTTCCTTTTCTTCCCAGCTTAATTGCGGTTTATCCTGTTTTAAATCTTTATCAATCTTTTCTAAATCCTTTTTTAATTCCTCAGCTTCTTTCAAAGTTTCCTGCATTTCATCCTGAACATTTTCCTGAGTTTCATCAGCGTTAGATAATATTTCATCAAGTGATGGAACGCGTACATTAATTGTTTGCGTCTTTGCTGATTTTGGCCCACTTACATTATCATTATCAAAAATTTCAAGATAGAATGAGTAAACATCATTAACAGCCGGATTAAGTTGAGTAAGATTCCAAACGTGATCAATTATCTGCTCTTTGATTTTTTTATCAATTGATATTTCGATAGATGAAAATTTTTCCTGTGCAGGTTCATATCTGGAGGAAGTAAGTTTATAATTAAGAATCAGTTTTGAAAATCCATAATCATCATTAACTTTTACTTCAATTGGAACTCTGCTGTCATTTGCAAGATTTACATCCTGCTTTGGATAAATCAATTCAATAGCCGGATTTGAATCGTACAAAGCTTTTATATAGTAACGTACCGGTTGAAGATTATTATTTTTTGAAAGATCATTTAGCACAATAATATATGAATTATCTTTTCTTATCCTAAAAGAACCTTTAACTAAATTACCTTGTACTTTTAATTCCGCGGTCGTTGTGTCTTCAAATTCTATATGCGCTGATTTTAATTCTTTATTTGAGAGCAAACTGATCTCAACATTACTTCCAACTAAAGCAGAAATATTTCCATTATCTTTTTGTTCAAGAACTGGAATGCTTGAATATGCTGGTGAAATAACTTTTACATCCAACGATCGAATTACCGGACGATCGATTACTTTTATTTGATATTCTTCACTCTGAATATCTTCTGCAGAAGCAAAGTAATATAATGATGATCTGATCTGTTGAATTGAAAATTTATAATCGCCTGATGAGTCTTTTTGCAATTCATGTTCTTCAAAATTTGTTTGTGCTTCTTCGCGAGTCTGTAAAAATACTTTCTTTGGTACTTCCCCTTTTACTTTGATTACAAAGTCAACATTCTCACCTTTAGTTAGTTCAGAATTTCCAGGATAAACTTCAAAGTAAAATTTTGCCGGAGGAATAAATTCTTTGTTGAAATTAACTAATCTGTTTGATGCCGCCATCAATCCGGGAACAATTGCAAATAGCAAAACACAAAAAACTAACGATGATATAAAATAAAACGTAAGTTTTTTTACTTTACTAAAATCAACAATAGATTCAAACCTGATTGGTTTTGCCCGCTCATAGACGTTCTTAAAAGCTGCATCAAGTAAGGCTGTTGAATATAGTCTGTTCGATTTATCAGAAGAAACTAGCTGCATTGCATTTAGCAGATCATCTTTTATCTCAGGAAAATGCTTTCCAACTTTATTTGCTGAGTAAAAATAATCCCACTTGTTAAAAACATTAAAATATTTTAACAATGGAACTATTATTAAATATCCAACTGATGAAATTGTTATCAGGATTAATGCAAAAAATAAAATTGTGCGAATAATTGATTTAAAATTTCCTGCAAGTTCGGATAAACTGAAAAACGTAAATACGCTTATAAAAATTATTAGTGATGCAAGTAATCCAAAAAGAAAAAGTGCGAAGTGCTCTTTCTTTATTAGTAATTCTAATTTGTTAATTATTTCTTTATAAAAACTTGTATTCATTTTTCTTATTTGCTTAAAGCATAAATAACTATGTTAGCTCCAAACTTAAGAGCTTCGTCTCTTTTATCTTTCGGATCATTATGCACTTCTGGATCAGCCCAGCCATCGCTTGGATTAGATTCAAATGTATAAAGTACAGATAGTCTATCAGCTAAAAATATTCCAAATGTTTGCGGAGAATTTTTATCATGCTCGTGTGTCTTGGGTATTCCATTTTCAAATTTATAAAAGATATTAAACACCTTATGTGAAAATGGAACTTCAATAAATTCATTTTCAGGAAATACTTTTTTCATTTCTCTACGGATTGCTTTATCCAATCCATAATCATCATCAATATAAAGAAAACCGCCGCTTTCTAAATAAGCTCTTAATCTTTTTGCTTCATCTGCAGAAAGAACAATATTTCCATGTCCTGTTAAAAATAAAAACGGATATGAAAAAATCTCATCCGAAGCAACATCAACAAATTTATACTCGGCTTTAACTTTTATATTTGTGTTGGATTGAACAAACTTAAGCAAATTTACTTCAGCAGATGGATCATTGTACCAATCGCCGCCGCCGCTGTATTTTAGACGGGCAATTTGAAATCCGGTTTCACTCTGTGAAAAAATATTTACAGAGTAAAGTAACAGAGCTAATAAAAATATTATTTTCTTTATAATCATTACGATTTAATATATTTACACTTAAAGTGAATAGCAATTTAGAAAAATAGTAGCAATATTCTGTTAGAATTATATGGAGTTTATAATGAAAAAATATTGGCTTGTAAAATCAGAACCTAAAACTTTTTCTTTGGATGATCTTAAGAAAAGCAAAAATCAAGCAACCTGTTGGGATGGAGTAAGAAATTATCAGGCAAGAAATTTTTTACGCGATGAAATGAAAAAAGGCGATCAGGTTTTATTTTACCATAGTGGTTCTGATCCGCTTGCTGTTGTTGGAATTTGCGAGGTTGTAAAAGAAGCTTATCCAGATCACACACAATTTGATCCTGATAACGATCATTATGATCCAAAAGCTGATCCAAAAAATCCAACGTGGATGATGGTTGATATTAAGTTTGTAAAAGAATTTAAAACTCCCGTTACACTTAATGTAATCCGTACAAATCCAAAACTAAAAAATATGAGATTGATAGCACGCGGAAATCGATTGTCTGTTATGCCTGTTACAAAAGAAGAGTTTGATGAAATAGAAAAGATGGGGAATAAAAAATAATTTTGTGTTCGGGGCTGTAGCTCAGTTGGGAGAGCGGTTCGTTCGCAACGAACAGGTCGTCGGTTCGATCCCGATCAGCTCCACGAAGTAATTAAATTGTTTTCTCCATTAAAAAATGAGGAATACTTCCAAACAACGTGTGAGATTGTTTTACAATTTTGTACCCGTTTCTTTCATAAAACTTAACAGCATTATCTCTTGCGTGTAGAATTATTTTCTTTGCCCCTTTTTCAATTGCAATTTTTTCTAATTCTTTAACTACGATTGAACCGATTCCTTTTCCCCTCCACTCTTCCTCAACAGCCATCGAACGAATTTGCGCTTCTGTTTCAGAATTAAAATGAACTCTACCAACTCCAATTGGAATTCCATCAACTTCACAAACCATTGTTGGAAATGCTTTTGATTCCAATTCATCAACTTCACTTCCCTTTGGTTGATTCCACGGTGCGCGCAAAATTCTCCAGCGTAAATCTCTGTATCGCTCAAACTCTTCAGGGTTTTGTGGAGGTCTAACAAACATTAGTTCTCCAACAAATTATTTTCATCATCAATATCAGCACGATTAAGAATATTTGGCGGCAACGATTTGCTTGCTTTTGCTCCAAGCTTTTTAATTTTTTCAGACCGACTTATAAGATTTCCTCTTCCTTCAGTTAGCTTGTTCATCGCTTTATCATAATTATCTTTTGCGCCAACTAATCCTTTGCCAACAGAAATTAAATCATCAACAAAAGCTGCAAACTTATCGAGCATCTCACCACTTTGTCTTGCAATCTCAATAGCATTTTTATTTTGATTTTCCTGTCGCCATATACTTGAAATAGTTCTAAGTGTTGCAAGCAAGGTTGATGGACTTACAATTACAATATTCTGCTCAAAGGCATCTGTAAAAAGTGAAGCATCATTTTGAACAGCAACTGCAAATGCAGGTTCGATTGGCATGAACATAAGTACAAAATCTAAGCTTTCTAGCTGATAAAGATTTTGATAATTCTTTCCGCTTAAGTTTTTTATATGTGAGCGAATTGAATTTATGTGTTCTCGTAAAGCAAGTTGTTTCTGGGTTTCATCTTCAGATGAAACAAATTTTTCATATCCGATTAAAGAAACTTTTGAATCAATCACAATACTTTTATTCTCAGGTAAATTTATAATCACATCGGGTTGAAATCTTCTTCCTGATTCAGCAGTTATGCTTTCCTGAACAACATATTCTCTTCCTTTTACAAGTCCGGATTTTTCAAGAATACTTTCAAGAATAAATTCGCCCCAATTGCCTTGAGTTTTTGTTTGTCCCTTTAAAGCATTGGTAAGATTTGTTGCTTCCTGCGTTATCTTTTGATTCATTTCCTTAAGCATCTGAAGCTGTTCACGTAAAGATGCGTGTCCTTTGATGCTTTCTTTATTTGTGTCTTCAACTTTCTGCTCAAATTTATTTATTTGTTCTCTAAGCGGATTTAGAATTTCACCAAGCTTTTCTTTGTTCTGTTCTGTAAACCTGTTTCCTTTTTCTTCAAAGATTTTGTTGGCAAGATTTTCAAATTCCTTAGTAAACTTTTCTTGTAATTTTTCTACCTCAGATTTTTGTTCACTTAGTTTTGTTTGAAGATTTGAGTAGTCAGATTTGAGCGATGAATTTTCAGAATTAAGTTTTTCAGATTTTTCTCTTTCATTTCTTATTTCTGATTGAAGAGAAAGTTTATCATCTTCAAGAAGTTTTATTCGCTCACTAAATTTTCCTGCATCAACTTTTAACGAGTTGATTTGTTCATTTAGTTTATTTGCTTCTTCAATTGGAATTGTTTTTCTGCTTCTTAAAAACAAATACGCAATGATGGTTCCAATTACTAAACCGATTATGAGATAAATTATTTCCATTTAAATTTTAAATAATAATTTTAATTTTGTATTAACTTCATTTTTAATTTGATCTGAAATTTTTCCAATAGCTCCACTTATAATTCTTTCATTTAATGTTGCTATTTTATCTAAACGAATATATGGCTCTACTTTTAATCCGGTTATCAAAAAATCTTTTTCTATTGGGGATATTTTTACAGAAAATTTATATTGATTTGAAGTTTTTGTCGAAGTAATAAACGCGACTATTAAATCTTCGTCAATGTCTCCATTTGCTAAAACTAAGCAAGGTCTTCGCTTTGTGCTTTCCAGAGAAGAAAATGGAAATTTAGCTATAACAATTTCTCCAGGCTTAAACATCATTTACTAAATTTTTGATTTCTACGTTCGGCTACTATATCAACATCTGTATATAAATCAGGCTCATCATACAAAAAAGAGAAGCTACTGTTTCCTTCAAGAAAAGAAACTTCTACTTCGCCTTTTTTGGTTAACAAAATGGAAAGTTGATTTTCTGCATCAAGACTAAAATCATCTGGAATTTTCAAAACTCCATTCTCAACTTTAACAGGAATTATTTTCATCTTATTCTCCTTTTTTCTCAAACTTATATAAGCAAATACTTTTAATCAACCAAAAACTAAATCAATACTTACTCCAAACTTCCAACAGTTTTTTCTACTTCCTCAAGTATCTCACAAGATTTTACAAGTGCATGCATTTTATTATGATCATTATAAAGTGGACGATCAATATCAAGAAAAGCAACGTGCTTGCGAATTACTTCTTTTGCTTTAGCAACGCCTTTTCCGGGTTGGTGCTCGCGAAAATCGAGTGCTTGTGCGGCAGCCATAAATTCAATTCCCAATATGCCAAAAGCATTATCCAATATTTGTTGATTCTTAAGAACTGTATTCATTCCCATCGATACAAAATCTTCCTGATCTGCCGCGGCGGGAATTGATTGAACCGATGCAGGAGCAGATAATATTCTTTGCTCAACAATTAATGTGTCAGCTGTGTATTGACTCAACATCATTCCTGAAAACATACCGGCGCCTTTTGTTAAAAATGCAGGAAGTCCTACGCTCAATGCAGGATTGTTTAATCGATTCATTCTTCGTTCTGATAAAACACTAACCATTGTTACAGCAGCACTAATCATATCCATAGGAAGTGAAACGGGAGTTCCCTGAAAGTTTGCACCGGTTAAAGTAATTTTATCTTCAGGAATAAAAATAGGATTATCACCAACTCCGTTTAACTCAATTTCAATTTGTGATTTTGCATAAGCAACTGCATCATGTGCAGCACCAATCACTTGCGGAGTTGATCGCATTGAATATGCATCTTGAACTTTTTGTTTTATTTTTCCAGTGAGAAGATCGCTTCCCTCAATACATTTTTTTATTGCTTGTGAACTTCTTACTGCTCCGGCAAAACCACGAATTTTATGAAGACGAACATCATAAGGCTTCATATTTGCTTGAAGCGCTTCGAGAGACATTGCGGCTGCAATCTCAGCTTGCTTTAACCAGCGATTAATATCAAATAATTGAATTGCACTTATTGCAGTTATAAAATTAGAGCCGTTAATTGTTGCAAGTCCGTCTCGTGCTTGCAATCCAGGAACTTTAATTCCAGCTATTTCAAATGCAACATTTCCTGGCAATCGTTCGCCATTATAAAATGCTTCTCCTTCACCCATCAATAACAATGCTATCTGAGACATTGGAGCTAAATCCCCACAAGCACCAACAGAACCTTTTTCACATACAACCGGAATAACATCCTTATTCAACATTTCAATTAATGTTAAAGTTATTTCTGGTCTGCAGCCGGAATTACCGTGAGCATGAACATTTATTCTTCCAGCAATTGCACCGCGAACATGTTCAATCGGCATTGGTTTGCCAATCCCTGCAGAGTGATTGTAGATAAGATATTTTTGAAAATCTTTTACTTGCTCATCGTTCAATACAACTTCGGAAAATTCGCCGATGCCGGTGTTGACTCCATACATAATTTCGTGTGCTTGTATTTTTTCCTCAAGCATTGCACGACAAGTTTTTATTCGCTGAAGAGCTTCACTGCTAAGTTTTACTTTTTCTTTATGGCGGGCAATTTTAACTAATTTTTCTACTGTAAGATTTGATCCATCGAGAATGATTGACATTATTCCTCCGAGTGATGAAAATTTTAATATTCAAATTTAAGAAAGATTAGTTCAAGTTAGGATTTACATTGAAGATATTTTTTTGTCACACTGAGCTTGTCGAAGTGTGACTATTTGGTCAGTCTTCGACAGGCTCAGACTGACATTGGATCACACAAATTTAATATCTAATAAAAGTGCAGTTTACTCTTCAACGTGTTCAGGATTTAAGTGAAGTTCCCATTCATCTACATGAGCAAGAGTAAGCACACCATTTTTAACAAAAGGATCATCTTTAAATAAATTACGCATTGAACTTTCGCTTTTACCCAAGGCAACAACTAAGGTTTTTGAAGCATCAGTAAGTGGTCCACACATTGTTATCTTGCCTTGTAAAAAAAGTTTATCTGAAAAGCGTGAATGATTTTCCCAATAAGGTTGATCATGAAAATTTTTATCAGCTTGATAATTTGTGCCCTGGACAAATGTTAATAAAAATGTTTTACTCATATTATTCGCCTCTGTTTATTGAAGATTTATTTTTTTCATCACATCATCCAAGAGAATATTCTGGATTAATAATGATTTTACTTTCTCAATATCTTTATAAATAATCCTATCATTTTCTAAAGCAGGAATTTCTTTTCTAATAGTATTATATGCTGATCTATTTCCGGTTCCAGGTTTCATTGGTTTATGAAACTCCAATCCCTGACAAGCTGTTAGAATTTCAATAGCTAAAACTGTCTGAACATTTTTAAGAATCTGAAAACATTTTCTTGCAGCGATTGATCCCATTGAATTATGATCTTCCTGATTTGCTGAAGTTGGAATTGAATCCACACTAGCCGGATGAGAAAGAACTTTATTTTCTGAAACAAGTGAAGCCGCAGTATATTGCGCAATCATCAAACCTGAATTAAGTCCGCCGTTTTGTGCAAGAAATCTTGGAAGACAACTTAATGAGCCATTCAACATTCTTTCGGTTCTTCGCTCAGAAACATTTGCATACTCAGAAAGTGCAATCGCCATAAAATCCATTGCAAGTGCAATTGGCTGTCCGTGAAAATTTCCGCCTTCAAGATGGGCTTCATCATCAGGAAAAATCAATGGATTATCATTAACAGAATTAAGTTCAATCTCAACTCTTGAACAAACATAATCAATCGAATCTCTGGAAGCTCCGTGAATTTGTGGAATGCATCGTATTGAATAAGAATCCTGAACACGCGGATCATTTTCTCTGTGAGATTCACGAATCTCACTTCCTTTAATCATTGCAAGAATATTTTTTGCAACCGCAATTTGTCCTGGAAAAGGTCTGAGTTTATGTAATCTTAAATCAAATGCATTATCAGTTCCACGCAAAGTTTCATGCGATAAAGCCCCTGCTATATCTGCAATCTTTTCAAATTTCTTTGCTTCAATACAAATGTATGATGCGAAGGCAGTCATCATTTGAGTGCCGTTAATTAAGGCTAAACCTTCTTTAGCAGCAAGCTTAGCGGGAGTTAATCCAAATTTCTTTAGTGCAATAGATGATTTCAATACTTTTACTTTATGCAGATTATCTTTCATCACATCATTATAAATCTGTGCTTCACCTTTTCCGATCATTGCAAGAACAAGATGAGAAAGCGGTGCAAGATCTCCGCTTGAACCAACTGAACCCTGAGATGGAATAACTGGAATGATGTTGTTGTTTATCATTTCAATTAAAAGTTCTAGTGTTTCAAGACGAATTCCGGAATGTCCGCTTGCCAGAGCATTAACACGAAGCAGCATCATTATCTTAACGATAAACGGTGGAAGCGGATCACCTACTCCTGTTGAGTGGCTAACAATTAAATTTTCCTGAAGCTTCTCAATGTCTTTTTTAGAAATTGAAACATTTGCGAACTCACCAAAACCAGTAGTAACTCCGTAAATAACTTTTCCTTCATCAACCCATTTATCAATTAACTTTCTAGCTTTAGTTACATTCTTCTTTGCTTCGCTTGATAAAGAAACAGTTGGACTCTCTTTTAGGAAAAATTCTATTTTATCTAATGTTAATGATTTGCCATCAACTATAAGTTTTTTACGAGCCATGAATTATCTTCTTTATTTTATCAGAGTTTTGTTTACTTGTTTTGTAATGGATTTTAATTCCATTTTCATCATAATCTATTTTTAGAACTTCCGCGAGTGAATGAATTTGCGAAACTTTTTTTGAATCCGTTAGCTGTAATTTAATTTTTACCTCCACAAACTGGTCTTCTATAATATCATTCAACAAAGACTTTAACGCGGAAATATTCATTCCACGCATCGCAGAAATCAGTATGCTTTCTTTATGATAATTACGGATAAAATCAATCTTTGCTTTATCTTTTACCAAATCAACTTTGTTAAAAATCCTAACAACTTTTTTATCCTTGCTTCCAAATTCTTTCAATGTATCTTCCACAACCTTCATATGATCCTGATAAAATGGATGCGAAACATCTACGACGTGGAAAATAATATCTGCTTCTCTCACTTCGCTTAAAGTACTTTTAAATGATGCAACAAGCTGTGGTGGAAGTTTGCGGATGAATCCAACAGTATCACTTATCAAAATCTTTTCCGTATCGTGTACCTCAAGCGATCGCGTTGTTGAATCTAACGTAGCAAATAATTTATCTTCAGCAAAAACATCAGCACTTGTTAGCAAATTAAATAAAGTTGATTTGCCTGCATTTGTGTATC
>JBBQSH010000069.1:0-16383 GCA_038214015.1 Ignavibacteriales bacterium
TTACTTCATTCAAATGAAAGCTGGTAAATACCAGCAAACAATTAAATCAGTTTTATTAAAATAAAAGGTAACAAAAATGAAAATATTAATTTCATTATTAGTTTTATTCTGTTCCCTGTCTTTTGCACAAGGATGGAACAGTTTAAAGAGAGATTAAAAAACGATAAAAACCTAATTGTTTTAGATGTCAGGACACCAGAGGAAGTAGCAACTGGAATGATTGAAAATGCAATAAATATTCCTGTACAGGTTTTAGAATCAAGAATTTCTGAGTTAGAAAAATATAGGGATAAAGAGATTGCAGTTATTTGCAGAACACAAAATCGTTCGGCTGTTGCTGTAGATATATTATTAAAGAGTGGTTACAAAGCAAAATACGTTATAGGCGGAATGTCTGCCTTCCGACAGAAATAAAAAGTTTTGAATTAAACCTTCAAGTTTTTCTAAGAATTGAAGGTTTTGAATTTAATACCGCGTAAATATTTTAATTAAGGCACATTAGTATTGTACCTTTTCTTATCTGGTGATTAGCAAGTATTATATATTAAAATTAATTTGACTTTGAATTTATTTTTGCTTTTGTTTAAAGTGTAAGCTTTAGAGGTGTTGGTGGAAACGTTTCTTAAAAATTTATTTGTAGCTGAAAATTCTTTGGCACGATTGTTTACCCCCCCCCCCAATATATATTTACCGGGGAGTAAAAAATGGTACTGATAATATTATACCAACTGATTATCCTTCCGTATGGAATTCTTAAAGAAATTAATAATACTAAGGCAGTTATACTGTCTTTCAATCAATTCAATCCTTCAAACATACAATCTTACTTCCCAACCGGTTTCACATAGCCTAAAGAAAGGCAACCCAAATAAATAAAGTAATTTTCTTCTCCTAATTAAATTGGTTTTAAGATGAAGTTATTTAAATATTTTTCTCTGTTTTTATGTTTATCAGTTTCTTTAAATGCACAAACTACTTTGGAAAAAGAGATCGAAAGGATAAAATCAAATCCTGAAGTTAAAGTTGAATGTCTTGATGACAATAAAATAAAGATTAACTACGATAAATTTAATAGCAGGACATTTTATATTGGCGATTTAAAAAACAACAAAACAAAGCTAGACAGTATACCACGCTTTGTTTTTAACCTTTGGGAACTTGATACATCTCTATACAACTACAAATACCAGTTTTGGCAGGAAGTACCACTTGGCAATTACTATAAGAAACCAATAATAGGTGATATTAATGGCGATAATCGAATTGAATACTATGGACATAAAAAAGACTTCTTTACTGAAAACAGTGGAGTTTATTGTTATCAACAGGATGCTTATGGAATTTTTAAACAAGCATTTAAATATCCATCTAATACTGTTTTTGCTTATAATATTTTTGATGTTAACAGAGATGAAAATCTTGAACTTCATCTTTACGATACGACTTGGTTTAGAATTGATTCAATTAATTGGGGTGCGATACCGAACCAAACTTTTTTTAGGAAATCTATTCAAAATTCATTAGCCGATTCTCTCTTTTTTAAATTCAATATATATAAAGGTGGCGGTGATAATATTCAATTGAATGATTTTACCGTAGCAGATTTAGATTCTGATGGGGTCAATGAAGCTATATTTGGCAATTTTAACCCAAGAGAGATCTGGATAGCAAAATTTAATGAAATTGATACAACATTTGATTCAATTCAAGTGTTTCCTATACCGTATATTGAAGATGTTGCAGGATTTCCAATTGGTGATTTTGATATGGATGGGAAAACCGATATTGTCTATGCCGGTGCAATGGGCAATATTTATTTGATCGAATGCGAGGGAATTGATGATTATCAAATGAACTGGACAGGGAATACTGGCGTTCCAAATTCCTATATAAACTTCAAAACAAATGATATTGATGGTAATGGAAAACCTGAATTCTGGATTGGTGGAGAAGACTTTGGCTATGATTTTACAAAATTGATTTGTTATGAATCAAATGGGAATAATTCTTATAACCCTGTTGCAGAAATTGAATTTCCGTATCTGCTCTCATTAAATCCTGCTGAGGCAACAAGTATAGATGTAGATAATGATGGCCAAGAAGAAATATTTTTAAGAATAGGCAATGTTGTAGTGTTTATAAAATTTACTGGTAAAGAAAATGAGCATAATTTTGTTATATATTATTACCATTTATTCGATCAAGCGATTCAATCATCAATCCCGTATAAATTTCCAATGGATAATTATCCAGCCTTAATACTAGCAATGGAATACTGGCAAAATGGTTATGGCAGAGCTTTTACTCAAATGTTCAAACATTATTTAACTGTTGATGTTGAGGAACAGGATAATGCATTTAATAACTACAATTTGTTTGATTGTTATCCCAATCCATTTAACCCATCAACAAATGTCAGATTTTCATTAGCACACTCAAGTAATGTTAAAATTATAGTTTATAATTCTCTTGGAGAAGAAATAATTACTTTATTAAATCAATCCCTGCTTGCAGGAGAGCATAACGTAGTATGGAATGGAGTTGATAAAAATAACAAATCTGTTCCAAGCGGTGTTTACTTTATTACAATGTTAGCAGAACCTGGGTTTTCCGGGGGAACTAACAGATTTATAAAAACAATAAAATCTATTTTAATTAAATAAAGGGAATAAAAATGTTTAAGAAAATAATAGTTCTATTAGTTTTAATCACGTCAATTGTTTTGTCGCAAAGTTGGAATGATATTAAAACAACAAACATCAGCTTAGCAAATGCAAATTATGCAGAAATGTTCTCAAACGGTTTTGGCAATAATGTTATACTTCAAAACACAAATGGATCAATATCGTATTATTTGGTTAATGCTTCAACAGGTTTGGCTGGCAATGCCATCACTGTTGAAACTTCAGGTGCATCATTAGCACAAATTACGGGTGAAGCAGAAAAGATATACGTTCTTTTTAAAAGAATAACAAAATAGTAACTAGATTTTCCACTAATTCAGGTGCGAGTTGGAGTTCTACTATTCCTGATATTACTGTTAGTCCAACATCACTCGATGCCGTGGCTTATGACGGAAAGATTCATATTACTTATAGCTTAAACAATATTGCTTATTATTATCAGTATAATGGTTCAACTTGGACTGGCTCATATAACGTCTCTAACTCAGGTACAGGATTATCTCCAAGAATTGAGATGCTGACTACTCAAAGTAAAGTTTATGTTGTTTTTAATAGCTCAAGTGGTAGTGCAAAATCCAGAGAACTTACATTACCTTCGACTTGGGGAAGTATCCAAACACTTTATTCAAATGTAAATCAACCAAAAGTTGCAGGATTTGGTGTAGATGCAAATTATATGTATTTGTATTACTCTGATCTGTATAATATTTCTCCTGATTTTTACTATACATTTCATACGAATATTATTTTGAAAAGCAATTATCAGACTGTTTCATATTTGTACGAGTCATATAATTATACAGATTTTGTCCAAACAACAACTACTGCTAATAATAAAGTCCATACAGCCTACACATGGTTTGGTATACTTGGTGATGGATATCAAACTTTGCCTTATGAACCAGGGCTTGTTATCCAAACTTGGAATAACGGAAGTATTGAAGGCGAGAATGTAGAGGTAAACTATAATTTAGAATATTATTATAATGTCGAAGTTTCTTCAACAAGTAACGATATATTTGTTTTATGGAAGCCTCAAAATTCAAGTACACTAAAATACCGCCAATACGATGCAGCACCACTTGCACCTAATAATTATGCAGTTTCAGTTTATCGATCGGAAACAAATTATTATCCAAGATTAAGCTGGTCATTAAATAACGAGCCTGATGTTAGAGGCAATTCATCAAATGCATATAAAATAGAAAGAAGAACAAGACCAATAAGTGGTCAATGGTCAGACTGGTCAACAATGGCAAATCTGTCAGGTACAACATCTTCGTACATAGATTACTCAATTTCCAATGCCACAGGCGGCGACAAGGAAGCAGAATATAGAATTACTGCAATAGATATTGGAAATAATCCTTCACCTGCTCAATCAGTAACGATCGAGTATGGAATGAATATCGCGGAGAAGATAAAGGTTGAATTATTAGTTAGTAATTATTCACTCAATCAAAACTATCCAAACCCATTTAATCCAAGTACAAAAATTTCATATTCAATAAAAGAAGAAGGATTTGTAACGCTAAAAATTTACGATATTTTGGGAAAAGAAATTGTCACACTAGTAAATGAAAATAAACCAGCAGGAATTTATGAAACAGAGTTCAATGCTTCATCACTTCCAAGTGGAATGTATATTTACAAAATACAATCAGGGCAATTTTCTGATGTTAAGAAGATGCTGTTAACAAAGTGATTGAATCACTTTGTTATAAAATGCTTATGGTATTGTTGAGAAAATAATTTTATCTTCATTTCAATTAAACCTTCGAGTTTTTCCTAAAGCTCGAAGGTTTTTGTGATTTCTCCAATATCAAAATCCATTAAAAGCAACTTAATTATAATAATTAAGGCTTTGACATTCCTTTGAGCGAAATATATATTTGGCACAGAAAATTTAATTTGCTTAAGTAAACATTTTTTAGGACAAAGTATAGAATTTTTTATACACAATTCTTATACAATTCAAATATGATCTACAATTTTACCTCTAGGAGGAACGTATGAGGTTTATAATACAGTCTTTGTCTGTATTTTTTTTAGCAACTATTTTTCTGGGAACTGCCTACAGTCAAAGCGGTAAAATCTCAGGAAAAGTGGTTGATGGAAATACAGGAGAAGCCCTTCCATTTGTAAACATTATGGTTGAAGGAACGACCCAGGGTGCAGCATCAGATATTGATGGATATTTTTCAATCATTGGTTTAAGACCCGATAATTATAATGTAAAAGCATCAGCAATTGGTTTTAATTCACAAACGGTTACAGGTGTTCGTGTTTCAATCGATTTAACTACCGAAGTAAATTTTGAACTGATGGAAACGAGCATCGAGCTTAAAGGAGAAGTGGTTGTAATCGCTACCAGACCATTGGTAACTAAGGATTTAACTTCTTCAACAGCAATTGTTAGTGGTGATGAAATTTCGGTGTTACCCGTTACTGAATTTCAGGAAGTATTACAGCTTAAAGCAGGTATTGTTGGTGGTAGCGTAAGAGGCGGCAGAAGCGGTGAAGTTGTTTATGCAATAGATGGTGTACCGGTTACTGATGTTTATGATGGTTCTACAGTTGTTGACGTTGCTACAAGTTCTATTCAAGAATTACAATTTGTAAGCGGTGCGTTTAATGCTGAATATGGAAAAGCGTTATCGGGCTACGTTAATATTGCAACTAAAGATGGTGATAATAAGTTTCAAGGTTCTGTTACAAGTTACATAGGTGATTATGTAAGTAATCGTACCGATATTTTTAGAGCTATCGATGATATTGATCCAACATCTATTAGAAATTTTGAGGGCAGTTTAAGCGGACCAATTATACCTAATGAATTATTCTTTTATGTAAATGCAAGATATATTTATTTTGGCGGCTGGATAAATGGTCAAAAGAATTATAATCCCTGGAATATAACCGTCAATCAAGGCGCTACAGTTCCTATTGAAAACCGTTATATACTCAGCGCTAATCCTGATGGCAGTGGTGAAGGAACTGGTGAAATTGTTTCGATGAACTGGAATGAAAAATTGTACGGTCAGGGTAAATTAACTTACAGACCATTTTCGGGAGTTAAGTTAAACTACAATTATATATATGATAATGTTGAATACAGAGATTTTGATCAGTCATTCTCATACAATCCTGATGGTGATTATAAAAAATTTAGAGTTGGAAATACAAATATCTTAGGCTTAACTCATACACTATCAGCTACAACTTTCTATCAAGCTAATTTTTCATATTTCTTTAAACAGTTTAAGCAATATGTATATGAAGACGTAAATGATCCTAGATGGACGAATGATAAATTATTAGGGCAACAACCGACAGAAATACCAAGCTTTAGAACCGGCGGTACGCAAAATCAACATTTTAAACGAAATACAAGCACTTATGGATTCAAATTAGATTTTACTTCGCAGATTGATAAAATTAACATGGTTAAGTTTGGTATAGAGGCAAATCAACACAGCTTAGGCTTTGATAATATTTATCTCCAACAGCCTTTATCGGTGGATGATCCTGCGTTAACATTAAATCCATATGTTACAAGATTTATCCCTGATATTAATGATCCTAACGAAAATCTTGCGATAGATATTTATCAAAGAAAACCAATCGAATTATCTGCATACTTACAGGATAAAATAGAGTTAAATGAAATAATTATTAATGTAGGTTTTAGATTTGATTATTTTGATTCCGACGGACTGGTATTAAATGATGTAACTGATCCAGATATTTACCGACCAAGAAAAGATGTTAATGTTGCCAAAACCATAGAAGAAAGAAAAGTCTCTAATGCTTTTGGTGATCCATGGTATAGAGACGCTGATACCGAATTAAAGTTTTCTCCAAGACTTGGTGTTGCTTTTCCTATTACTGATAGAGGAGTAATACATTTTTCTTATGGACATTTTTTCCAGATACCAAATTTTGAATTATTGTATCAAAATCCCGAATTTAAATTTGGTGCAGGAACCGGAAATCTTGGTATTGCAGGAAATTCAAACTTAAAAGCACAAGAAACAATAAGTGGTGAGGTTGGTATTCAGCAGGCATTTACAGATGATATCACGGTTGATCTTACTGCCTATTTTAGAGATATAAGAAATCTTGCCGGTACAAGAGCAGATGTAATAAGATTGCCCGGTGGTTCATCAAGCTATAGCCAGTATGTAAACAGTGATTTTGGTTTTGTTCAGGGAATTATACTTACTGTAACCAAGCGACTTTCTGATAACTGGGCTGCAACAGTTGATTATACATTCCAGTCTGCGAAAGGAAACGCTTCCGACCCGGCCGCTACAAGAAATCAAATTGCAGGTGGTGAGCAGCCAGAAATAAAACTAATTAAATTAAATTGGGATCAAACAAATACAGTTAATGTTACATTTTCTTATGCAGCAGAGGATCTTTGGGGATTTAGCTTAATTGGTCAGTATGGCAGCGGCTATCCATACACACCAACATTATCGCAAAACGTTTCTACTTTATTGATAAATAGTGAATTAAAACCAAGTTCTGTTAATGTTGATCTTAGAGCTTACAAAGATTTTATTATTGCAGATAATTTTAGATTAAGCTTATTTGCCAGGGTTTATAATTTGTTTGATATCAGAAATGAAGTAAATGTTTACAATGACAGCGGTACAGCAGATTTTACTATTGATGAATTCAGTAAAAGGAATGATGACAACCCGGATGATTTAGTAAATACCTTGGATGAATACTATAGAAACCCAACATTCTACTCCGAACCACGAAGAGTAGAAATTGGTGCAAGTTTCTTTTTTTAATAATGAGTTTAATTATTGGAAATATAATTATGAATATAAAAACTAAATATTATTCGATTTTTATTCTTCTGTTTCTCTTTACTTCTGCTGATCTGATAGCACAGCAAAGAATTACAGAAAGAGGTACTTCAAATTTCAGAAAAGTTGGCGTGCATAGAGGCAACCAGGTAAGAACAGTTTTCTCAAACTATGGTGTAATCGCACAGCCAGGAACCGAAGGACCTAGAGGAGCCTGGAAATTTGATGCTAACGGTTACGTTGGTGACGTTTCACCAGTTGTGGGAATAAGATTGCCAATAAAGGATTATGGAACCTTAAATAATGGAGTTAGAATTTTTGATGGTATTCTTGATACTGTTTACTCTGTAGTTATTACTCCTGTTGATAGACCGGGAGGCGGTGAGGGAGGTGGTGGTAAATCTTATACTTTTGAGCCTATTCCTGGATTTGCTGATCCTGTCTTAGATGAAGTAGGTAAAGGTGTGGCAATGAGTCATTTACCGGAAACCTGGCCGGCTCAATGGCCTGATTACCCTGATTGGACATACTCCGGAGATCCAATAATAATTGATGGAATTGATAAAACTCCCGCAGTTGACTGGAATGGTTTTTTTGGTCGTGCTCAATTAAATGCTGATCAAGAAAGCTACTTCTGGATGGATGATAATAATGATGAAGAGAACTATCAAATTCAAGGATTTCTACCTGATGCTAATGATCTGTCAAGAAGAGGACATGCGCTGCAGGTTTCTGTAAGAGGATTTCAGTGGTCAAATTTCTTGGCGCAGGATGTTTTGTTCTGGTTATATAATATAAAAAATGATGGTACTGAGTCATATGATCAGGCAACCTTTGGTACACTTGTAGGTACTTATGTTGGTGTTGAAGCACCAGAGTATAATGATGATGCATCATTTTTCAATGTAAGAGAATCAATAACCTATACATGGGATTTTGATAACTACATTTCACCTTCAGCAAATCCTAAATGGCTGCCGGATCCTACTCAGGTTGGTTACATAGCTTACGCATTCTTAGAATCACCGGGTAATGGATATGACGGAATTGATAATGATGCTGATAATCAGGACGAAGGCACATCACCATATTTTGTAGAAAACGATTTTCAGAATCTAGCGGATAAAACCCCGGTAGCAGCTGGTGATAAATTAGTTCTTATTGATAAAAGCACTTTTGATAGAAGTATTTTTACAATGCCGAACGACACCGTAACTGTTACTTCTATGGGAGCACAATTTTTCTTACAGCCTGGTATAACAAAATTAGTTGAGGGTGATATTAATGCTGTTACAACAGATCCAAACAGAAATTCCAGAGATGGGATCGATAACGATCTCGATGGTCTTATCGATGAAAACTACCAGGTTCATTACAGACAATTCAAAAAAACAAGAGTTGTTCCACCTGCTATACCAACTGTTTTAATTGACACTTTAGCACCTGTTCAGTACACAGATTATAAAAATGGATTTGGAATCACAATCCCAAAAGATAATATGCTTGATGAAAGAAGAGATGATTTAATAGATAACGATGCAGACTGGAACCCTGAATTTGATGACGTTGGAGCCGATGGTAAACCGGGTACAGGTGATTTTGGTGAAGGTGATGGAGTTCCCACACCGGGTGAACCAAATTTTGATGCAACAGATATAGATGAATCTGATCAGATTGGATTAACTAGTTTTCAGTACTTTGTCCCCGCGGGCAGCATCACAATGAGTGATGATGCTAATATGTGGAGTAGATTAACGCCTGGTTTTTTTGATGTACCAACCTCTATCCAAAATAACGTTGCAACAAGAGGCGAGGATGGGGATTTTGTTTATGGTTCCGGATATTTTCCATTATTGGCAGGAAGAACTGAAAGATTTTCATTAGCTCTTGCCTTTGGCAGTGATTATAACGCTGTTATAAAAACAAAACAAATTGCTCAAACTATTTATAATGCAAATTATAATTTCCCGAAGCCTCCGGAAAAACCTACACTTAGTGCTGCTGTAGGCGATGGAAAAATTACACTTTATTGGGATAGAGTAGCTGAAGAATCAATTGATCCTACATTAAGAGTTAAAGATTTTGAAGGATATAAAATATATAAAGGCACAGATCCCGATTTAACTGATGCTCTAACAATTACAAACGTGTATGGTGAAAAAGTATTTTACAAACCTATCGCACAATTTGATCTTATTAATGGAGTTAAAGGAATATTTCCTTCATCAAGCCTACTTCTTGAGCTTGTTAGTGGAGTTTCTTTTAATCTCGGTACCGATAACGGAGTTCAGAACTTTTATGTTGATACTGATGTACAAAATGGAAGAACTTATTATTATGCACTTGTTGCTTATGATAGAGGTGATCCGACTAAAGATATATATCCCTCAGAGAATACACGATTTATTTCTAAAGATGCTCTTGGCAGAATTACAACAGATATAAACACGGTTGCAGTAATTCCTAATGCACCTGTAGCAGGATATGTTCCGCCGCCATCAGGGCAAACTTTAGAAAGAGTTAGCGGTTATTCAACCGTAACTCCTTATTCTGTTGTATATGACCCAGTGAGAGTTTTAAATACATCTTATACTGTTGAATTTAATGACTCGATTTTTATAAAACCGCTTCAAAGGGAAGGTGTAAATATTGCTACTAACTATTCTGTCAGAGAAACCGGATCAGATATTATATTAGTTGATCAAGCTCCATTTGATCCAACAAACGGAGTTGTATTTAATGGTGTGGCTCTTTCAATTGATAGTAGTTATCAGCGATTAGACAGTATCAAACTTAAACCCGTGGGACTTAATACAGAGGGCAGCTTTGCGAATGATTCATCTGGATGGAGTACATATCGCTCTAAAAATTTAAAATTTTTAGTTGATCAGATAAATACTACAAGTATTTCCGGTACAAGGTATCCTCTGGATTACATGCTTGTATTTTCTGATGCTTATACAGACAGCTCTAATAAATTAACTGCAATTTTCGGTAACGGAGCTCCGCCAGCAAAGGCAGTAAACTTTAAAGTCTTTGATATAACAAATAAGAGCGCTCCTAAGCGAGTGCAATTTGCATTCAGTGAACCAAGACCATTCCGAAGGGATACGCTTTCATTTGGTGATATTATAGTATTTTCAGATGAAACGGGAAACGATCTTTCCTGGAGATTACAGTTTACCGGCACAGATAGTTCTGCAACAATACCCGCTGCTGGTGATTCCTTATTCTTATACTTCTATAAACCAATATCGGGTGAAGATTCATTTACGTTTAGTACATCTACGGCTACGTATGATATCGATGGAGCCAGAGAACAACTTAACCAAGTAAAAGCAGTTCCTAATCCTTATGTTGTTACAAATGTTTTTGAGCAGCCTTTACCTCCAACAGTTAGAGGAAGAGGTGAAAGAATAATCAACTTTATCAATCTTCCGCCAAAGAGTACAATTTCCATCTATACCTCCAGCGGAAATTTGGTTCAGACTTTGCAGCATGATGGAGACTTAAATAACGGCTCGGTTTCTTGGGATGTTAGAACAAAAGAAGGTCTGGATGTTGCCTTTGGTGTTTACTTCTACGTAGTTGAAGTAGAAGGTCTAAGTGACAAGAAGATGGGCAAACTGGCAATAATTAAATAACGATTACCAGTGAATATTATGGAGATTAAAATGAAAAAAATATTGTTAATAATTACCGCTTTTGTTTTAGCTGGAACAGTTTTTCCACAGACAAAAGTAGGAACAACAGTTGCAAACTTCTTAACAATTCCTGTGGGTCCGCGTGCATCCGGAATGGGTGGTGCGTTTACTGCGGTTGCAAACGATGCAACTTCAGCTTTTTGGAATCCTGCAGGATTGTCACGAATTCCAAGAAATGAATTTACCGCATCAACGGCGGAATGGCTGGTAGGTTCCAGGACCAACTGGGTCGGATTAGCCTTTAAATTTGATGATGATAATGCTATTGGTATTAGTATTAATCAATTGGATTACGGTCAGGAAGAAATTACAACAGTTGAACAGCAAAATGGAACCGGGCAATTTTGGTCAGCATCAGATTTGGCTGTAAGCCTCTCCTATTCCAGAAATCTAACAGATAGATTTTCTATTGGCGGCACAGTTAAATATATATCAGAAAATATTTATGATGTTTCTGCAACCGGTTTTGGTGTAGATGTTGGATTATTATTCTACACACAACTGGAAGGATTAAGTTTGGGTATGAATATTTCTAACTTTGGAACTGAGATGCAGCTTGATGGAAAATCATTATTACAGCCGATAGATATTGATCCCGCAAATACCGGAAATAATTCTAATATCTCCGGACAATTACTTACCGAAGCATGGGCTTTGCCACTAACTTTTAGTGTTGGCTTGGCTTATAATGCAATCAATAATGAAGATTGGCGTTTAACTTTAGCAGCCGATGCACTTATTCCAAATAATCAATCTACTTATGGCAATGTTGGAATGGAACTCACTTATGCAAATTTGATCTCATTACGCGGTGGTTATAATTCATTACTTAAAGATGATGCTCAGGAAGGTTTAACTGCAGGTGTAGGTGTTCAATACGATTTTGGCGGTTTCTTCGCAAAGTTTGATTACAGCTATACGGATTTTGGCGTGTTCGATCCTATTTCTAGATTTTCATTATCTGTAGGATTATAAATTAAAAATCTAATAGCTTTTGGTTAAGTTTATCGATTATTTAGAGGCTGTCTCAAAACTGTCATTCCGAATTTATTTCGGAATCTAACACTTCTATTTTGGAATAAAATCAGAACCTGAAACAAGTTCAGGTTGACAAAATCAGACTTTTAAGACAGCCTCTTTTTATTTTTTGCTTTGAAGAACCTGGCTGAGCTGATTATAAAAACTAATTGCTAACGTATTCTGTGGATTAAGAGATATGCTTCTTTGCAATGCTGCAAGAGCATTTTCTTCTTGTTTATTTAGGTAATATGCCCCCCCAAGATTGTACCATGTTTGTGAATCAGCCTCTTTAAATTTAACAGCCTCTAATAGATATTTTAATGCTTCATCACTTTTATTCATTTTAAGCTTTACTTGTCCTAACCATTTATATGCAAAATAGTCTGCTTTAAGTGAATATAGTTTTTCTAGAAAAATTTCAGCGTCATTCAATAACCCGCTATCAACAAGCTTTGTGATCAGATCTTTATATGGAACATCATAGTAAGGTCTTTCTGCAATAATCACTTCCATTTCTTCGATGCACCTTGCATAATCTTTTTTTAAGAAATAATAATTTGAAAGTGCTGCGTGAGCAGTTTCCCATCTAATGTCTTTATTTATAACCTGTACTGCAATCGAGTCTACAAAATCTTCTATTTTATAATTCAGAACTTTGTAGTTAACAGTTCCTTTGGGAGTAAAAGGATATTGTCCTGTTAAAATCATCAACTGCATTTCAGCTATAGTTGAATCCAATCTTGTAAACGGAAAATTTGCTGCTAAAATACTATCAGCCTTAGTTTCACTTATCTTAGCCTGATGCCCTTTGGGTAGCAATTTGAGATTAGTCATTGCTTTAAAGTATTCTTCGCCCATTAATCTATAACCATCTAAATTTGGATGCAGATGATCAACCATTAAATTTTCACCAACAATTCCATTTAGGCTTTTTGATTTGAATGCTGAATCAATATCTACAACAGGATAATTATATTTCTTGGCAAGATTAATTATCGATTCATTTATTTTATTTGGTGCTCGGAATCTAAGGGCATCAAGTTCTTTTGCTTGATAGAATAACTCTTTAGCTTTATCAACTTCGCCCTTTTGATATAAATCTTTTGCCTGACTAAATACATCTTCTGCTGGAGGGTAATTAGCATCTTTTACAGACACAAATGGTTTTTGGTCTTTTAGATTGCAGGTTAATGTTCCAAGAATAACGGGAATATTTTTTTCTTTTAACATCTTAAGAATGTCATTCATATTCCCATCAAATTGTGCTATACCATAATTGTATAAATCAGAGTTATAAGAGATTAATGATTCACCAATCATTCTGCTCATTAAAGTTTCGTTACCGGCCTCACCACCTTTTTCATCAGAAGAACTGAACCATCCATAAATACCTGAAATAATATTTTGCAATAGTTGGGTGGTCTTAAAATCAACAAGTTTTATATATGTATTTACTAGAGTTCTTGAATAACCTAAAGACACTGATGATCCAGCACCCAATGCTCCGTAATATTCGTTATGACCAGTATAGATAAGAATCAAATCAGGATTCTGTTCAATTATACCGGGAACAAAATCTCTTAATGTATACGTATTGATAGCTGAGATTCCACAATTTATGACTTCGATTGTATTTTCAGGATATAGGATCTCCAGTTTTCTTTTAAGGTATCTTGGAAAAGAAGCATTAGGCACATATGGCCAGCCTGCAGCAGAGCTTTCACCCAAAACAAAAATTCTGAATGCATTTTCCTTTTTCTGCACATCAAAACCATCAGGCAATACTGAAGGCGAGGCTTTTATATTAAAAAAATACTTTCTTGGTAAATCTGGATTTAAAAATATTTTATCTTTGTGATAGTTTGATGTAGAAATGAATTGCTTAAAATCATAACCATAGTTTAAATATCTTAGTATTACTTCTAATCCAACGATGAAAATTACAGGGATCAAGATCATTACACCATAAAACCAAATGGGAGATTTTTTACTACTTTTTTCTATTACCTTTTTATCTCTCTGATTTTCTTTTGCTTTGATTTGGTTTTTGCCCATATACTGTATTTCTCTATTGTTCTTTTTTGGTAAGTGCTAATAACTTTTTTTAAGATATGTGAATTTAGTAAATTCGACTCATTATTTTTAACCTAAAATGACAATTAAGCGGACTAAATGAAGCAGATATTTCTTGTAATCTTATTTTTACTTTTATGTACGATTGAACAGTACTCACAAAGTTTTCTTGATAAAAATGTTGCAAGAGTAGGAAACTTAACGATTACAGATCAGGAATTTCTTGAACGTTACGAAATGACTCCCGGGTTTAACCGTCATAGAAAATCTACAATTGAATCTCAAAAAATTGAATTTCTTTTTTCTTTAATAGCTGAAAAACTTTGGGCTTTGGAATCTATAAACAGAGGAATGGATACTTCTGATGTAATAAAATTTACCACAGAATCCTTTGCAAAAATGTTTGTTCGCGATGCTCTTTTCAAAAAAGAAGTTCAGGAAAAAAGCATAGCTTCGGATCAGGAAATTTTAGAAGGATTAAATAAAAGTACAACCAAGCTGTATGTAAATTTTCTTTTCTCAAATGATCTGGAAGAGATAAATTTTTTATTTAAACTTCTTAACGAAGGAATTCCTTTTGATTCCATTTTAGCCGAAAGTATTGAAAAAGAAGAACAGCTAACTCCGATAGAAGTTGTCTTTGGTCAAATGGATGAAAGTTTGGAGGAAACACTTTTTAATTTAAAGGCTGGTGAATTCACTCAACCTATATTGACTCCTGATGGCTGGTATATCTTTAAACTTGTAAACCGATCAGAGCAGTTAATGGATGGTAATGTTTCAAGAGAAGATGCTGCAAAAACCGTTAGGAAAACTTTGGAAGCCAGAAAACTAATAGCCAATCAAAAAGAATTTTACAGCGATTTTTTTATAGATAAAAAAGTTGATGTAAAACCGGAATTATTTGAAACGCTGGCAAAAAATATCTCAACCTTGTTCGAGTACAAAAAGAAGAATTATCAGCTTAAAGAAAATGAATTAATGAATCTTGAAGTACCAGACATTCTTAAAATGGAAGAAGTCTTTGGTCCCGGTCTCTTAAATTCAAATTTTATATTATTTGATGAAGACCCGATTAGTTTTGGTAAGTATCTTCGCATGCTTGTTTTTGATGGTTATAATGCTTCTGATTATAAGTTAAATTTTATCAGAGCATCACTTGATACGCGAGTGAGAAGAGATGCTGAGAAAGAGCTTCTATACAGGGAAGGCAAAAGGCGTGGATATGATAATCTGTTGGAAGTGAAGAAGGAAGTTGAAACATGGCGTGAGCATTATCTGTTTCAGGCACTCAAAGATAAATTCAGAGATTCTGTGCAGGTAAGTGAAGATGAAGTTTATCGCTATTATCAGAAAAATCATAAACCTGAGTGGGTTCCCAAGCAGGTAAATATTATTGAAATTTTAACTGATAGTTTAGAGACTGTTCAAAAGATATTTAACGAATTAAATTTAGGAAAAGATTTTAAGGATCTTAGTAGGCAACACAATAAACGCGAGTGGACAAAAAAATCTATTGGAGAATATGGTTTGTTTCCCGTAACTCAGCATGGAGATATTGGAAGGATCGCTGCAACTATGAGTATTGGGGATGTCTATGGTCCACTTGAACTTAAAGAAGGTTATTCAATCTTTAAATTAATTGATAAACAAGAACAAAAAACAATTCCTGAGCAGCCTTATGAAAAGGTAAAAGATAAGTACAAACAGGATTTGACTTATCAAAAGTTGTATAAAAAGATGACTGATTTCACTTATAATCTTTCTGTTAAATATGGAGTAAGTCTTAACCTTGATCTATTGGAAGGAATAAGTGTAACAACACTACCCAGTTTTGGAATCCGGCATCTTGGTTTTGGCGGAAAGATGACTGCCGTTCCACTAATTGCACCTAACGTAGATTGGGCAGAGCAGTGGATAAAAAATCAGCAACAGCCGCAGGTGATACCTTAAATGTTTATCCTTGGCATATCAGCATTTTATCATGATAGTGCAGCTTGTCTTGTTAAAGATGGAGAGATTCTTTCTGCCGCACAGGAAGAAAGATTCACTCGTAAAAAACACGACCATAACTTTCCA
>JBBQSH010000070.1:0-15955 GCA_038214015.1 Ignavibacteriales bacterium
AATGCAATGGCAATGTATTCAAAAATTATTGATAACTTTTTATTTTTTTCACTCATATAAGTCTTAACACTTTTAATTTATTAAGTAAAGTTAGTGAATGGATTCGACTTCAAAAAAGTAAAATAGGCTATTTTCATAAAAACTATACAAGACAAGGTTATATTGATTATAAATCATATTAACTTTGGAGCAGTAAATAAAAAAATCTAAGACGGCTATGAAAAAGTATTTTCAATTTCTTTTCTTAATACTTCTCTTTACATTTAATTTATTTTCACAACATCAAAATGTTCGTGTAGATGCAGCTAACAGCAATCAGCCGGAAGAAGTTTCGATTGCGATCAATCCAACTAATCCCAATCATATTGCGGCAGCAGCTAACATAAATCATTTTTTCAGATCGAGTGATGGCGGATTAACATGGCAAACTTCTTTTTTAACTTCATCTTTTGGTGTGTGGGGTGATCCATCCGTTATTTACGATGAACTTGGATATTTGTATTTCGGTCACCTGTCAAATCCACCTTTTCCCGGATATTGGATTGATAGAATTGTTGTTCAAAGATCTACGGATAACGGAATGAATTGGAATGACGGTGCAGGTGTTGGATTTCTAAGTCCAAGAAATCAGGATAAAGAATGGCTTGGCGTTGATATGCATAGTCCTTTGTACAAGGGAAATATTTATATGACATGGACTGAATTTGATAATTATGGAAGCAGCAGCCCAAATGATTCATCACGAATTAGATTTTCACGATCAACGGATCGTGGTTTAAACTGGAGTAATGCAGTTACAGTAAGCGATAGAAGTGGTGATTGTATTGATGAAGATAACACGGTTGAAGGTGCTGTACCTTGTGTTGGACCAAACGGAGAAGTTTATGTTAGTTGGGCAGGTCCGTTGGGATTAATGTTCGATAAATCTACAAACGGTGGAACAAATTGGGGCATTGATAAATTTGTAACTACAATTCCCGGTGGATGGGATTATGCTGTTCCCGGAATTTACAGAGCCAACGGTTTACCAATTACCGCATGCGATACAAGTCAATCGCCTTTTAGAGGTAACATTTATATAAATTGGACTGATCAAAGAAATGGAACAGGAAACACAGATGTTTTTCTTGCAAAATCTACAGATGGCGGAAATACCTGGAGTGCTGTAAAAAAAGTTAATGATGATAACACAACTCGTCATCAATTTTTTACATGGATGACCATAGACCAGACAACAGGTGTTTTATATTTTGTTTTTTATGATAGAAGAAATACATCAAATAATTTTACTGATGTTTATGTTGCTCGTTCAACTGATGGCGGCGACACATTTGCAAATTTTAAAGTTAGTGAATCTTCATTCAATCCTTCTTCAAGTGTTTTTTTTGGTGATTACACAAACATAGCTGCGATGAATAAAATGGTTTATCCTATCTGGATGAGATTGGACACCGGTACATTAACGGTGTGGACTGCAATTGTGAATGATTCATCAGAAATTATTCCTGTTGAGTTAAATAATTTTACTGCAAATTTGTCTGATAGAAAAGTAAATCTTTATTGGCAAACTTCAACTGAGTTAAACAATCGTGGATTTGAAATTCAAAGGAGCCTAACCCCAACCCCTTCCCTAAGGGAAGGGGCTTTAGAAAGCTGGCAAACCATTGGTTTTGTAAATGGAAAAGGAACAACAACGGAATTATCAGATTATAATTTTGTCGATGAGCCAACTGAATCAGGATTATATTCATACAGATTAAAGCAAATAGATTTTGATGGAAGTTATGAATATTCAAACGAAGTTGATGTTAATTTTATTTTTACAAATGATTTTAGGCTATCACAAAATTATCCAAATCCATTTAATCCAAGTACAACAATTGAATATCAAATTCCACAATCATCTTTTGTAACAATAAAAGTTTATGATGCACTTGGTAAAGAAGTTGTAACTTTAGTTAATGAAGAAAAACCTGCCGGCATTCACGAAGTAAATTTTAAACCAAAAGATTTAACAAGTGGGTTGTATCTATATAAAATTAAAGCAGGTAATTTTGAAGAAACTAGAAAGATGCTGTTGTTGAAATAATGTTAAGTTCTTAATGCTAAACGCTCATTGTTATTGTTTTAAAAATTTAACATTTAACATTGAGCATTTAAAATTATTAAGCTATTCCGATTCTATTTCCGCAATATCAAGAATATTTTTTGGTACTTCAGGTTCGCCGGCAAAAAAGCTTTTATCAACTTTTTTTGTGTAACTCCAGCGATGAAGCCAGCTAATTCCGCCTCTACCTATAAATGAATCTTTGGATTGATAAGCTGGATCAGTTAAAGATTCTTTGAGTGAAATAAATTGATAATTACGTTTTAATAATTCTTCAGCTAATTCATCAAAGTAATCAGCGTTTAACATATTGGCGTGGAGCAAAAGTATTTGTTTTATTTCTCTTCCAAATAGTTTTACAGATTGATTTTCAAAGTATGCAGTTTTAGAAATTATGTAATTGACATATTCCTGCCCGATTTTCTTCATCAGTTCGAGATCATTTTTATTGTAAGCATTTTCATAAGCTCGGGCATAAATCCATTCGCCGTTATCAATTGTAACTGGAGCAATTATGTAATTATTTACTTTAAGAAAATCTGCTAAAGCATGTTTCTTCTCTAAAGACATTCCAGTGTGTAAGTAAGGATGTCTGAAATATTCCAGCTTTTTATTTTTATGTGAAAGTAATTCGCTGGTAATCTTTTCTCCTTTAATAATGTCTTCAAAGAAAATATGTTCATCAGTATAATTATAATCCCGGTGAGAAAATGTATGATTGCCAAGTTCAAGATCAGCATCAACCCAAAGCTGCAAAGCTTTTAATCGTGATGAATCAATAACATCATTTACATAAAGTTTGTACTCGTTAACAAATCCAATTGCAGGAATATTAAACTTCTTAATTGTGCTCAAAAGATTTTCCGTTTGTTCTATCCATTGATTTCCATCTTTAAGATATTTTGTATTCAACGGAAGATCATCAAAAGTAACATTAACGAATCTTCTAGTTTCTACATCTTGTGCGATTGTAAATGCTGGAATTAAAATCATTAATAATAGGAAAAACCTTGTACACTTAAACATTCAGAATCCTTTATTATTTTTAATCAAAGATAAAATAAACTTTAATTGAATAAAATTGACTAAATGAATCTCAAACAAAACTTAGAATATCATTACAAAGTTTTTGATAGAACAAAGCTTGAACCTGACCCGCTTCAGTTTCTTCATATGTTTAAAGACGAAAGAGATATTGAAGTTGTTGGATTGATCGCTTCAATCTTTGCTTATGGAAATGTTAAGCAGATTGAAAATACGCTTAAGAAATTGATGATTATCTTTAATGGTGAACCTTACTCGTTCATCAAAAATTATAATCTTAAAGAAGATGCTAAAAAGATTTCCGGAATTAAGCACAGATTTTATTCTGAAGATGATGTTTCAAAGTTATTTATCATACTCAGCAAAGAGATAAAAAATCATAAATTCATTAAGAAAATATTTTTACAAGGTTACAATATTTCTGATGAAAATATAAAAAACGGAATATCCAATTTTTCAAATCACTTTATAAACTTATTTAATGAAACATTTGGAGAAGTTTCTGGTGGCATAAAATTTATGTTTCCTTTACCGCAAAAGGGAAGTGCCTGCAAACGAATGAATTTGTTTCTTCGCTGGATGGTCAGAAAAGATGAACTTGATTTTGGGTTGTGGAATGAAATTCCTACAGGTAAACTTGTAATACCAGTTGATACACATATTGCAAGAATTTGCAAAACATTAAAACTTACAAAAAGAAAAAATGTTAGCTGGCAAATGGCAGAAGAAATAACACAAAACCTAAAAAAGTTTGATGCTGAAGATCCTGTAAAATATGATTTTGCAATTTGCCATATTGGAATAAGAAAATTAAAATTTTAAGTTTAACTATAAATAATGGATTTAATAAAAAATGAATAAAATGAATGAAGATCATTTCCCGTATAGATACATTATCTATTTTATAGTTGTAGCAATTATTATTTCGGTTGCAGGCTATTTTTACTATTTGGATAGAAAAAGTGCAATTGAAGATGAACTTTACAGACATGTTGCAGCAATAAAGGAAATTAAACTTGCACAAATTGAAAAAGAACAACTTCAAAGAAAGAAATCCATTGCTTCTTTTCTTTTACTTTCTGATGTAAAAAATGATCTAAAAATTTTATTTACAAAAAAACAATCCTCTGCATTAAGGAAGAATATTAACAAGTGGACAACAGAAATTAAAAATGATTTTAAATTTGTCAGTATTAACATTTTCAATAAAAACGCTGATCTACTTTTTTCAACCGACACCACAAACGGAATCTTTGATCATTTCTTGAAGCATGAGTTTGCAGTTATGCTTCAAAAAGATTCTTCTGCACTTTCAAATCTTTACTTAGGTAATAATAAAAAACTTTTACAGGCAATTATTACTCCAATTAAAAGTGGTAAAGAAATTATAGGTCATTTATGGACAGAAGTTTCTTTCTTCGAGTATCTTCACCCAATTATATCTTACACCAAGCAGGAAACTGAAGATGTTGAATATATCATTCTTAAAAAGCAAAGTGATCTGGGATTCGTTTTAAAGGATATTAAAGAAGATAATGAGTATAAAATCCGAACAATACCAATCAGTAAACAAGATAAAAACGAACTTGAATCATTTATTAAAGGAAAAGATTTTTTTAAAGACGCTAAATTTAAAGGCTCAAAAATATTCGCATCTGTAGATGATATTCCTGGAACAGACTGGATATTGCTGGCAAAAATCAATCAGGAAAAAGTTGCTGAATCCACAAAGAACACGGCAATTATTGTATCACTTGTTTCGGTTTTATTAATTATTCTTTCTGCAAGTATCACATACGCAATCTGGAAACGAAGCCTTCTGCATTTTTTGACTCGTACTTTCAACTTAAGAAAAGAAAAAGATGCACTAACTGAGCGTTATACATCCTTAACAAAGTATGCAAACGATATGATACTTAGCATTGATAAGAATGGAAAAATACTCGAAGCTAATCAAAAAGCATTTGATACTTATGGATATTTTACCAATGAACTTCTGAAAATGGAATTGCTCGATCTTAGTTACGATAGACTAAAAGATGTTGAGGTAATTTTTTCTTCCATTAACAATCCGGATGGAATTCTTTTTGAAACAAATCATAAACGAAAAAACGGCACAATCATTCCCGTTGAAATAAGTGCCAAGTTAATTAAGCAGGGAGATGAAGAAATTTTATTGGCAATAATTCGTGATAACACGGAAAGGAAAAAATTAGAGCTTGATTTGATACTTGCAAAAGATAAAGCTGAAGAAATGGATAGACTTAAAACTACGTTCCTATCTAATATGAGCCACGAACTTAATACTCCAATGAGCGGGATAATCGGATTTTCAGAATTGCTGTTATCTGAAATGGAGAATAAAAATCATCGCGAGATGGCCAAGATAATTCATAAAAGCAGCAAAAGATTAAATGAAACTCTCAATTCAATTCTTGATCTTTCAAAGATTGAATCGCAAAAACTTGATTTAAAATCTGGAAATATTGATCTTGTAACAATGCTGCAGGAATGCAAATATGCTTTTTCTGATGCTGTAAATGAAAAAGGATTAAAGTTTATCATAGATATCGAACATGAAAAAGTTTTTATCAACTCTGATTCGAATATCGTTTATAAAGTTCTGTGTAACATTATTGATAACTCCGTTAAGTACACAAAGGAAGGAGAAATTAATGTTACGCTAAGTGAAACAACAGAAAATGCGATCATAAAAGTAACTGATACTGGTATCGGGATAGCTGAAGAAAATCTTAGTCAGATATTTGAACCATTTCGACAGGGAAGTGAAGGACTAAACAGAAAATTTGAGGGAATGGGTTTGGGATTAACTATTACCAGAAAATATGTTGTGCTGCTTGGCGGTAAATTGAATATCGATAGCGAACACGGCAGTGGAACCAATATTGAAATAATACTTCCTAAGAATTCGTGAATTAAAAATTGTAGAGTACTTTAAATTATATTTCCAAAAAGATAAAAAACTATTGAGAATGATGCACTTTCCTGCTTAACTTTACCCACTATTTTTAGAGAAAATGTGGCTCTAACCACAATTTAAATTGCTCAGTAATAGGAGAAAAAAAATGGCAGAGCAAAAACCATTTGTTCCTTTTGTCTCACCTGAAACCAATATGGCGGAATTTACTATTCGTGCTCTTGTTATCGGATTAGTACTTGCCGTTGTACTTGGTGCCGCAAATGCTTACTTAGGATTAAAAGCCGGAATGACCATCGCAGCAACCTATCCCGCTGCAGTAATTGGTATGGCTTTAATCAAAATTATGAAAGGCACTATCTTAGAAGAAAACTTTACAAGAACGGTTGGTTCAATTGGTGAATCAATTGCTGCTGGAGCTATCTTCACCTTACCCGCATTTTTTATTGCTGGTATTTGGAATCCTTTCTTTACTCCCGGTAATTACATGATTTCTGCCGCAATAATGGTTGCGGGCGGTATTCTTGGAATTATGTTCGTTGCATTATTAAGAAAAGTAATGGTTGAAGATGTTGAATTACCTTTTCCTGAATCAGTTGCTGCTGCAGAGATACACAAAGCAGGCAGACATGGCGGCGGTGGTTCAAAATTTTTATTTAGTGCAATGGGTATCGGTGCAGTTATACAATCATTAGGTCAGTTCAAATTATTTGCAACCTCGTGGGATAAATTATTCACACTCGGTAAGGGAAGTCTACTTTTTAAATCACCCGATGTTAGTCCTGCATATATGGGCGTTGGATATATAATTGGTCCACGTTTAGCATCACTTAATTTTTCTGGCGGTGTACTTGCTTGGGGATTGTTAACTCCAATGATAGCATACTTCAAATTTTCGGGACAGGAGCTTCCTGCAGATTTTGATTGGTCAGCTACAATGGTAACAGTTTGGAAAGATTATGTTCGTCCTATCGCTATTGGAGGAATGTTAGTTGGAGCAGGTTTCACTTTATGGAAAATGAGAAAAAGTCTGGCTACCGGTATAGCACGTTCTATTGGAGATGTGAAAAAAGCTGCAACTGGAGAGCATACTACAATCAGAACCGAAAAAGATATTAACTTTAAATGGATTATGATTGGAATTTTAGCAACAGCCTTTGCTACATTTTTCATTTATAATTACTTCGCACAAAACGTTGTCGCAGCTTTAGTTGCAACAATAGTTATGATTGTTGCCGGATTTTTCTTTGCTGCTGTTTCCGGTTACTTAGTTGGGATCATTGGCTCATCAAATAATCCCATTAGTGGATTAACACTCTCAACATTAGTTGTTGCCGCAATTTTAATGGTTGCTCTTGGTATGAAAGGAATGCAAGGCGTTGCTGCAGTTCTTGGAGTTGCCGCTGTTGTTTGCGTTGCCGCCGCTGTTGCTGGTGAAATGCTGCAGGATTTGAAAGCCGGGCATATACTTGGCGGTACTCCATGGAAAATGCAGGTTGGTGATATAATTGGTGTTATTGTTTCTGCCGCAATTATGTTTGTTCCACTTTTAATTTTGCACGAAGGCGATATTAAAATGGGCGGAACAGGATTTGGCGGAGATGCTTTACCAGCGCCTCAAGCAAGTTTGATGGCAATTCTTTCAAAAGGAATTGTTGCTGGTGATATGGAATGGATTTTGATTTTTGTTGGAATGCTAATGGGCGTTGCATTTATTTTAATGAATGTTAAAAGTCCTATGCTAGTTAGTGTTGGAATGTATCTTCCTTTAGGAACAACGTTTGCCATTTTTGTTGGCGGTATGATTAAAGGAATTGTTGAAAGAATTAATATTAAGAAAAACTTTAATGATGCACAGAAATCCAGAGTTGAAAATAATGGTGTATTGATTGCAGCAGGATTGATCGCAGGTGAGGCGCTCATTGGGCTTCTGTTTGCGGGGCTTGCGTTCGGAGAAATCAAATTATTTGAATTTTTCTCTGAGCCATCATTCCTGGTTAGCTTAGTTATATTTGCGATAATAGCGTGGTTATTGATTCAGATTCCGGTTAAGAATGCCGGTAAGCCTGATGATCCAGCACCACCACAGGTTTCTATGTGATAAACCTTAAAGTAGGTTTATAAGTTCTTAAATTCTTTTTTGTCATTCCCACGAAAGTGGGAATCTATTTTTTTCATGATATTTAGATTCCCGCCTTCGCGGGAATGACATTTTAATTAAATTTTATTATAAGTTTTATTGTTCAATATGTCATTATCATTTAAAGAACGAAAAAAAATCTTGAAGAGTATTAATACTCTTGATCTTACTCCGATAAAACTTTATTCTGAAGAAGAGAATGAAGATGAATTAGTAACGATCATCGTTCCAAAATTTAAAAACAAGATTGTTGTAAAATTATTCTCACCAAAACTTAAAAGTGATCATTTTAAAATAAAGTTGGATAAATTTGGTTCCGCTGTTTGGTCAAAAATAAACGGCAAAACAAAAGTAGACCAGATAATAAATGATCTTAAGAAAAAATTTGGTGATGATATTCAGGAAGAACACGAAAGAACTGCAAAATTCATTTTTCAACTTTATGAACAAGGATTCATTTCATTTAAAGAAATAAACTAAAAGGAGTCTGTTATGGGATCAGTATTAGGTCATTTAAAACCGGAATTGGTTTGGTATCATTTCGAGGAGATTTGTAAACATCCTCGTCCATCAAAAAAAGAAGAGAAGATTGCCGAGTATGTTGTGTCTGTTGGTAAGCGCTTAGGTCTTCAAACTGAAAAAGATAAGTTTGGAAATATTCTTATTCGAAAACCTGCAACTCCAGGTTTTGAAAACAGAAAAACCGTCGCATTGCAGGGTCATATTGATATGGTTTGTGAAAAGAACAGAGATGTTGAGCACGATTTTGATAATGATCCAATTTATCCATACATAGATGGTGATTGGGTAAAAGCAAAAGGTACAACGCTCGGGGCAGATAATGGAATTGGTGTTGCTTGCGCACTTGCAGTTCTTGAATCAAAAGATATTGAGCACGGACCAATTGAATGTTTATTTACTCTTGATGAAGAAACAGGATTGACAGGTGCTTCGAGCTTAAAGAAGAATTGGCTTAAGGCTGATATTCTCATCAATATGGATTCTGAAGATATTGGTGTCATTTTTATCGGTTGTTCAGGTGGAAAAAATACTGCCGCAACATTTAAAGCTAAGCTAGAGAAAGCCCCAAGAAATTATTCTTCATATGAATTAAAAGTTGCAGGGCTAAAAGGCGGACACTCAGGTCTTGAGATACAGGTTGGAAGAGGTAATGCAGTAAAAATTCTTAACAGAGCAATCTGGAGTTATTCACAAGAAAATAATATCAGGCTTGCAGAAATAAATGGTGGTAACAAACACAATGCAATTCCACGTGAAGCATTTGCTGTTGCTCTCGTTCCAAAGAGTGATGAAAAGAAACTTAAGAAATTTGTTGCAAAGTATAATGAAACAGTAAAATCGGAATATGCTGCCGTTGAACCTGATTTATTAGTATCAATGGAAAAGCATTCAGCACCTGAAAAAGTAATGGATGAAAAAACACAGAAGCACTTAGTAAATGCATTGTATGCTATTCCTCACGGTGTAATTAAAATGTCAAACGATATTCCCGGCTTAGTTGAAACATCAACAAATCTTGCTGTAGTAGAAACAGTTGGTAAAAATATAAATATTGTAACAAGCCAGCGCAGCCCTGTTTACTCACAAAATGTTGATATAACAAATATGGTTTCAGCAGTATTAAAACTTGCGGGTGCAGAAATCACATATGGTGATGGATATCCTGGCTGGGCTCCTGATATTAATTCTGATATTCTTAAAGTTTTTAAATCTACATTTACTAAAATGTATGGCAAAGAGCCTGAAGTAACTGCAATTCACGCAGGACTTGAATGCGGAATTATAAAAGAAAAATATCCTGACATGGATATGATTTCTTTTGGTCCAACCATGCGTGATGTACATTCACCTGCTGAAAAATTACAAATATCTACTGTACCGGAATTTTTTAATCAACTTAAAACTGTATTAAAAAATATACCGGCTAAATAAGTTTGTAGGTGTTTATAATATTAAAAGCAGATACTCTTTTTAAAGTATCTGCTTTTTTTGTTATTATGATTTCGTCTTTACGAAATGTCATGCCGAGTTTGTTGAAGTATGACACAAATAATAAAAATCAGCACGCTTCTACAATCTGCCGCCGTAGATAGCGTGAGAAAGTATAAATTAAAAATATTATGGAAGTAAATTCTCTAAAACCCCAGCCATCATCATTTTTAAGATGGAGTGCATTGCTTTTAATAAGTTTAGCAATGATGGGCAACTATTACATTTATGATAGTATTAGTCCGCTTGCAGATTTACTAAAAGCACAACTAGGATTTTCCGATTCAAACATCGGGCTGCTTAATGCAATTTATTCTTTCCCAAATATTATCATGGTTCTAATAGGCGGATTGTTGATCGATCGAATCGGTACAAAAACATCTGTATTAATATTTACAACGTTAATAATGATCGGTTCTATTGTAACCGCCATTACAGGAAACATCTGGCTGATGTCTGCGGGAAGATTAATTTTTGGGCTTGGTGCTGAATCAATGATAGTTGCTATCACCACTATTATTGCAAGATGGTTCAAGGGAAAAGAATTATCATTTGCGTTTGGATTAAATCTAACGGTTGCAAGATTGGGATCATTCCTCGCACTCAATTCACCAAGCTGGGGAAAAGGGTTATATGAATATTGGCAGTCGCCGCTTTGGATAACAGTTGCAGGTGGAGTGTTTGCATTTATTTGTGTTGTACTTTATTTCTTTCTGGATATTTATGCTGCTAAGAATTATGATTTACCAAAAGAAGGTGAACAGGATGCAATTTTACTTTCGGACATTTTAAGGATAAATGAAAAAACACGTTGGTATATTTTTTCAGTTTTAACTGCAGCAGTAATTGTACTAAGCTATGTTAATAACGACAATTGGGCGATATATCTTATCGCGTTAATTGTTTTAGCACTTATTCTTTTCTTAAAATCAAAATCATTTTCAACATCATTCTGGTATATTACAGCATTGTGCGTAACCTTTTACTCTGCAATGTTTCCGTTCCAAACATTTGCAATTAAGTTTTTTCAGGAAGCACACGGAACAAGCCGGGAAGTCGGCGGAAATCTTTCTAGCATTCTTACACTTGCAGCTATGGTATTCACTCCTTTGTTTGGTTTGCTTGCGGATAAAATTGGAAAAAGATCATTGCTGATGATGTTTGGGTCACTTCTGATTATTCCTGTTTACTTAATGATGGCTTACAAATTTGGTAAACCCGATGTGATGGGGGATGGTGATTTTATAAACCTAACTTTTTCTTTCTTTGATATTAATGCAGCTATTCCGATTTATTTAATTTTGCCAATGGCAATGATGGGAATTGCTTTCTCACTGGTGCCTGCAGTTATGTGGCCTTCAGTTGCTTTGATTGTTGATTCAAACAAATTAGGTACAGCTTACGGTTTGATGACAATGATCCAGAACATAGGACTATTTGGTTTTAATTTATTAATCGGATTTACAAACGATTATGCTGGTGCAAGCGCATCAAATCCAGGTGGTTACACACCTGGTATGTGGATATTTTCAATTCTCGGATTTTTAGGATTGATCTTTGCCTTTTTACTCAGGAAATCAGAAACAGGACCAAATGCACATGGACTTGAAAAAGGAATGGCAAAGTAAGTTGCTTATTAGAATTAGTTATTGAACCTTGTAAAAATTTTTGGATGAATAATCATGCTTAAACAGTTTCGAAAAATATTATTTTTAATGTTTATTTTTACTTATCAGATTCTGCCGCAGTCATTCGGATTTGGATGCTTTGGTTTTGTGGGAGGGTATGCTGGATATAGTTATCAGAAGTATGAGCCTGGATTCTTAAATGAACAAATCAATGGATTCAACACTGCTATGTTTGAAGGTTCTGATCAGATAATTCCTGAATTTGGGACAGCACAAGGATATCGTTTAGGAATTAATTTTTTGCGCGCAAAGTTTTCCGATACTTTTTTTTCTGTTAAAGGCTATTATGAAGCTCTCTCTGAAAATCACAGCTATACATATTCGGGAACTGAATCGCTAATAAATAGCGAACTTAACTTTAGTCTTAAAAGCTGGAATATTGGGGTTGATTTCGGAATTCCTATCTCAGATTTATTTAACTGGAAAATTATTGAAGGCGTCGTTCATTTTAATTCGGCAAGATTAATCCACAAACCAAATTTGGATGATAATACAAAAGAAATAAAATACGAAAACGATGCCCCTGAAATTGGTTATAGTATTTCTACCGGATTTATCTTTTCAATTGTAGAAAACTTTTTAAGCATTGAAGGCACAGCAGGATATAAATTTTTTAAAATTAATCAGATGACTACTGAAGATGGTTCAGTATTTTTACTTAGACCGGAAGATAGCAGAGCAATAGAAGAAGAAGATTTTATTAAAGCCGGCGGATTCAGTGCTGTCGTTCAACTAAATCTTGGTTTTCCACTTTAATAACAGAGGAGTAAAATGAAAAAATTAACAAATCTTGATTCAGCGTCTGCTATTGCAATACGCGATTGTATGGGTGTAAAAAAGAATGAAAAAATTCTTGTTATAACGGATGAGATAAAAAGAGAAATTGGAATTTCACTTCATGAAAATGCTTTAAGATTAGGTTACGAATCTTTACTTGTCGAGATGAAATCCGGAAAAATAAATGGTGAAGAACCATCTGATGTCTTAGCTGATTTGATGCAAAAGTTTGATGTGGTTTTTTGTCCTACAGCAAAATCTTTAACTCACACAGATGCTCGAAGAGCTGCGTCAGCTAAAGGTGTACGCATTGCAACATTTCCCGGAATAACTAAAGATGTAATGATTCGCGGAATGAATGCTGACTACAAAGCCATTTCAAAAAGGACAGTTGAGCTTGCAAATCTTTTAGAAACTGGTAAAGAAATTCGTGTAACTGCTGCTGCCGGAACTGATATTACTTTTAAAATTGCTGGAAGAAAAGCTTACGCAAGTAAAGGACTTTTCCATGCTAAAGGCGAAAGCGGAAATCTGCCAACTGGTGAAGCGTTTTTAGCACCTGTCGAAGGAACATCAAACGGAGTTTTTGTTGTTGATGGTTCAATGGCAGGCTTAGGTTTGATAAAAAATGCAAATATTAAAATCGAAGTTGAAAATGGTTACGCTACAAAAATCTCAGGTGGAACTCTTGCTAAAAAATTAAAAGTGATGTTAGATAAAGTCGGTAAAGAAGCGCGTAACATTGCAGAATTTGGAATCGGTACTAATGATTCAGCAAAACTTAGCGGCATACTACTCGAAGATGAAAAAGTAATGGGAACAATTCACATAGCGTTAGGAAATAATGTTTCAATGGGGGGCAGTATAAATGTTCCAATTCATTTAGATGGTGTTGTAAAAAAACCAACCGTTTGGATGGATTCCATAATGCTAATGAAAAATGGAAAACTTCTCGTCTAATTGTTGCCGTCATTCCCGCGCAGGCGGGAATCTACTTTCCAAATATCAAAATGGATTCCCACTTTTGTGGGAATGACAAAAAGCATATCTAAATTTTCACCAAAAGGAATAAGTTTGACGTATTTCTAATTAGCTCTCCATTTTATATTTTTACAAAGAAAAGAATTTAGAAAAGAAAAAGAATGCCAATTTTGCCAATCACTATTTGTGGTGATAAAATATTAAGAAAGAAAGTTGCAAAAGTTTCTAAGGTTGATAATAAAATTATCAACCTAATTGCCAATATGTTTGAAACTATGCATAATGCAAAAGGAATAGGACTTGCAGCAAATCAGGTTGGAGCCAACAAACAGATTTTTGTTATTGATATTTCTGCTGCTGAGGGATACGAAGACACAAAACCTATAGTTCTTATTAACCCTAAAATTATTTCGAAGTCTGAAGAAACTTCAATCTATGAAGAGGGATGTTTAAGTATTCCTGATCAGCGTGCAGATGTTATTCGTCCGGCAACAATTGTAATAGAGTATCAGGACACAGATTTAAAATCTCAAACAATAGAAGCGGATGATTTACTTGCAAGAGTAATGCAGCACGAGTATGATCACTTGCAGGGTGTTTTGTTTACTGATCTTGTGGATGAAGAGACAAAAAAGAAATTGAAAAAACCACTTAACAAAATTAAGAATCGTAAAATTGAGGTTGCCTATCCTATTAGTGCTTCTGCCGATTACCAGATTTTGTAATATCACAAAAGGTGAGTGATGAAAATTGTTTTTATGGGCACCCCTGATTTTGCAATCCCTTCTTTAAAAATTCTTATTGAAAATAATCATCAAATACTTGCTGTTGTAACAACTCCTGACAAAGAACGGGGAAGAGGACAGAAAGTTACTTTTACTGCAGTAAAACAATTTGCTAACCAACAAAATATTCCGGTCTATCAGCCTGATAAATTAAAAGGTAATACTGATTTTGTTGAACAAATGAAATCACTGCAGCCTGATTTATTTGTTGTTGTAGCTTTTAGAATTTTACCGAAAGAAGTTTTTGAAATTCCAAAGTATGGGTCGTTCAATCTTCACGGATCATATCTTCCAAAGTATCGTGGTGCAGCGCCAATTCAGTGGGCTTTAATAAATGGTGATGAAGAAACTGGTTTAACAACTTTTAAACTTGCAGAAAAAGTTGATACAGGTAATATTTATCTTCAGGAAAAAGTTAAAATTAATCTCGATGATAATTTTGAGTCTCTTCACGATAGAATGAGTTTGCTTGGTGCAGATTTAGTTTTAAAAACTGTTAGCCTGATTGAAAGCGGTAACTTTGAATTAAAACAACAGAATGATTCACTTGCATTACCTGCACCAAAAATCACAAAAGAAATTTGTTTGATCAACTGGAATAAGTCCGCAGAAGAAATTCATAATCTTGTAAGAGGGTTATCACCTCATCCAGCAGCTTTCTTTAATTACAATGATAAAGTGATTAAAATTTACAAAACAGAAATAGTAGAAGAACTAAACCTTAAACCTTCAGATTTTCATCAAACAAAAACAGAATTATTTATTGGCTGTGGAAAAGATGCGTTAAAAATTCTTGAAATCCAGCAGGAAGGTAAAAAGCGAATGAGTGTTGAAGAATTTTTAAGAGGGTTTAGTTTTTCTCACTTGGGTAAATAATAGAATAATCAATCCTTGTAAGATAAATCACTATCATATTTATCTCCCTTTCAACATTCAAATCATTTCTTTAAAATTGCTCTTACTAATCCCAACAATGAGCATAAGATTTGAAATACAAAAACAATATACTTGAGCAAATTGGTAATACACCTTTAATAAAACTTAACAGAATTAATAAAGGATTAAAACCGCAGATATTTGCAAAGTTAGAATCTGCAAATCCTGGCGGCAGTGTTAAAGATCGAATTGGTTATGCAATGGTTGTGGATGCAGAAAAGCGGGGTGAGTTAAAACCCGGTGGAACCATAATCGAGGCAACGAGCGGTAACACTGGAATCGGACTTGCACTTTCTGCCGCAGTAAAAGGATACAAATGTATTTTTGTTGTTACTTCAAAAGTAAGTGAAGAAAAAATAAATTATTTAAAAGCTTTAGGCTCAGAAGTAATTGTTGTTTCAAATCTCTCCGATCCTGATAGTCCAGAATATTATGTTAATGTTGCAAAACGGTTGCATAAAGAAATTCCAAATTCATTCTTCGCTTATCAGTATTCTAATCCATCAAATCCGGAAATACATTACAGAACAACCGGACCGGAAATTTGGG
>JBBQSH010000071.1:0-15887 GCA_038214015.1 Ignavibacteriales bacterium
TTCTTATCCCCCTCTGCCCTTAGTCCGGGTACGAGGAATAAAATACTTATCGCAAAGACAAGTATGTATTTTATTTTTCTATAGTTCATATTTTGAAACTCCTATTTTTATATACTATCGTTTTTAGTATTCTAATTGAAATCCTAATCGTAGTTGGCGTGGAGGACCATACAAGAAGCCAACATTTGTCTGATAACCTTGATAATAGTCAATGTTTATTGCCCTGTACATTGCCTCATATTCTGCTCTTTGATACGATTTTAATGTTCCGCCTAGTCCGGGGTCTGTTAAATAACCATCATCCGTTGGAGTTCCTGTTCTTAAGAATACGTTAGTTATGTTGGTTGCATCCAAAAGATTTATAACTAAGAAATAAACATTTAAACGTAATTTTTCCGCAATTGTAAATGATTTATCTAACTTTAAATCAAGCTGACTAACCCACGGAGTTCCTGATGAGTTTAAGGCTTCGATCGGAGATCTGAACCTGTTATCACCCTCTAAAGAACCTGTGTTATCTCCTTTTCCTACTCCAGTTGTAAATGGATGTCCGCTATCAAAAGTAAAGAGAGCAGAAAGACCAAATTCACGAAGAATAGAGGATGAATGGTCTGCCGGAAATCTGTAGTCTAAATTAACATTTCCAGCAATCGCTTTATTAAAATCAAGCGGGGAGATGTAATTAGGTTTAAAGACTGTAACTCCATCCAGTGGGGCACCAACGATACCTGATTTAGAATTTGGATTTGATCCCGTTCCCTGAGCATCCTGGAAGGCTATCGAAGCATTAACCATAATGTTTTCAACTCTTCTCATATTAAAGGAAACTTCGACTCCTTTTGTTGTAGCAAAGTCACCATTTGTAAGAATATTATATGACTGATATGGTGAACCGGATGCAGTGTTTTGTAAATCAAACTCAACCTGATCCTGAATGTCCTTATAATATCCGGTAATATCAAAAGATGCAAAACTTGAAATTTGTTGTGTGAAACCAATTTCATATTGGGTGGTTCTGGTTGGTCTCACATCTAAACCAACAGGTGTTGCGATGAAAAAACCGCCTCTTAGTTGAGTACCAAGACCATATATACCCTGGTACATATCTCTTAGTCTTGATTGCTGAACAAATTTACCATACTGTGCATGAAAAACAGTTTGGTCTGTTACCGGGAACGAGAAGCCAAGACGAGGGCTTACAGCACTAAAAGTATTGGTTTTTGTTAATCCCGTAGGATCTATTTTGTTTGTTTGGAAGTTAATTGCCGTTTCCGGGCGTGTTGCATCTTTTAGAGTTAAATTATCTGAATCGAAGTAGTCATACCTTAAACCAACATTTAAGATAAGATCTTTGTATGTTATTTGATCTTCAACATAAGCACCTGCAAACATAGGTTTTCTGGGGGCTAAAAGACCTACATCATCTATACCTCCATTTTCATTAAATTCTCCATCAACTTCATTACCAAAATGATCAAAACCATAACTGTTTGTTAAAGAAATCATTACATCATTTAATGGTAACGGAGTCGGAAGTAAGCTATTCTGAAATACTGCATTTGCATATTGTGCTGCCGAACGTCCAGCCGCAAAACCAAAGCTGCGTATTGTATACATAGATAATTCACCACCAACTTTAATATTGTGAGTTTTATCTATCTCGGTTGAAAATGCTCCACTAAAATTAAAGACCTCTCTTTTTGTTTTATTATAGGCAGCAGTAATATCATTTGGAGCAAAAAATTGGAATCCAAGAACATCGTAAGTTGTTGGTCTTTGGAATTGACCGACTCTTCCCTGGTCAATATCTCTGGCTGTTCTTTGCCAAACAGCGCCAACGTTCGCATTTGCAACGCTATCGCCATATGCTTGCCAATTGTCTCGTAAAAGCGGATCCATATTTTCTTGAAAATTATAAGTATAGCCGCCGCTTATTTCATAATAAGTAGTTGGGTTTAATATATGTGTCATCTTTGCGGAGAAGGATGAGTTTGCTGCTTCAAAAATCTGAAGTCTTGCGAGATTTAATAATTGATTTAGATTTCCACCGCCTAAATTTCCGCCTTTAGAGTCGGTATAAGAACCTGTAACTCTAAAAATAAGTGGATTCAAATCAAATGTTAATGTACCTGTTCCGGTATAAGCTTGTCTTTGAGCGCCATAAGTAGGGCCGCCGGGATAAGTTAAATCAATAGAATTGGTTTCCGGTGTTGTAGATTGTTGATCTGTTACAACGCCAACATCAATGCCATCAAAAGGCAAAGGATTTTGATCTAAATCCCATGTGGAATTGATCAAACCAAAGAATTTAACTTTATCAGAAACAATTGGACCACTAATGGTACCGGTAAATTCATTATAACCATATTGATAAGATCCTAAAGTTTTTTCTCCATCAAATCTGTCGTCTTTGCTTTTGAAGCTTAGATTATCCGTAACATAAGAAAGGCTAAATTTAAGATCTGACGTACCGGATTTTAATTGAGTACGAACGATACCTGCGTTTGCACCACCATATTCAGCAGTGTAACCACCGGCTTGAACCTGGATTTCTTCAACAGCATCAGGAACAATTGTAACTCCACGTCCACCTAATACGGGGTTGGTAATATTTGTACCTTCCAGATAGTACCCCACTTCATCAACACGTCCGCCTCTTATGTAGATGTTGTTATTTTGTTCCACAACACCCGGAGTCAATGTCAAAAGGCTATTAAAATCCTTAATAGACAGTTGCTCTATAACATCGCTTGATGTGGTTCTAATAGCATTGGTGTTGCTTTTATTTATGAGAGGTCTTTCTGAAACTACAACAACCTCGCCCACAGAAAATCCTTCACCGGGCAGTTGGAAGTTCAGATCTGTTGTTAAGCTCGCACTTACGCGAACATTGGTTTGTGTTATAGCCTGGTAGCCAATATAAGATGACTTGATCTCATAGGTGCCAGAAGTAATGTTAGAAATAGAATACTCACCGTTAATATCGGTGGCGGCACCTAGTGATGTACCAACAACAATAATGTTAGCACCAATAAGTGGTTCACCGTTAGTAAGGTCAGTAACTTTTCCACTGAGTTTTCCTGTTTGAGCCACCGCTACAAGAGTCGGTAGTAGCAACAGAGAAAACAAAAGAGTAAACCATCTATTCATATTATCTCTCCTTGATTAGATTACAGATGATGGTGGTTAATTAATTAATTAAACGATCGATCTAATACTTAGTAACTAAAATTCAAAGAACAGAAAAATAAAACTTTACACTTAAATAAATATTTAAAGAAAATTAATACATGCAAAAAAATGCATAGCACTTCGCATGTCTCTTCTTAAAAATTTGAGCTGAAGAATTGAATTGTTGGTTTGATAAATTTTGTATCAATACTCTAATAAACATTCCTTTTTAAGATAATTTTAAATTTCATATGTGAACGTCCTAAAAAATATTGTTAAAGTCAACAATTATTTTAAAAATGTTTGAATTTTTCAATTATTTCTAATTAACAACTTTCTACTGCAATATATAAAAATAGTTTACAATCTGGTCAACATTTTAATTTCAACACCCTGGAAAGCTGGTTCATATCTGCAAATTCCGCCTATACAAATGTTGCCCGCTTGTCTTGTTCCAAAAAGCAAACTCAGATCAGTATGATTATCAAATTTGTATCCAAACTGAATAAAGCTCCAAAATTTTCTTACTACGTTTCCTGCTTCCGGTTCTTTGGTTTGAAGTTCTGCCACAAGTGCTACGCTGAAATTTGGAGAGCGTAAATACTCAATGTTAATAACATCATCATAGTACTTTTCATCTGTAGAAAGATTTTCTGTCTGCTGATGTTCTAATACTAATTTTATTGTGTTAATGTCATCAAAGTAAAATTTGTTTTCTAAAATCGGTGTAATGTTTTTTGTGTTGGTTGATAGTTCTTCATTATAACCTAAAGCCACAATGGTTGTAAAGGATTCATTCCAATTGTGTGTTGCCTGCAAAAAGACTTCTTCCAATTGTTTAGTAATAGGAAGTGAGAAATCGTTCACTCTCTGATAATACGAACTAGTTGGAAGTGTTTGGGTAATACCGTAATTAGCAATCACTGAAGTTTCATCCGAAAAATTGTAGTTTACTTCTAAAGCATAACCTTCTTCGTTTGATTGATCCAGGGGAGATGGATGACGATTTAGCAGCACATACGTATATTCTTTTCTTAATGAGGGCGGAGTGTTATAATAAATTGTTCCGTCGCTTGAAGTAAAAGCATAGTAATCATAATACTTATATTCACCAACAATCGAAAAAGCATCATAATAAAAATTTAAACTGCCGTAAAATGATTCGCCAATTTTCCATTCATCATCATTAAATATTTGTGATTGAATATCTTTATTTTTTTTAATTCCGTACTCGACGTAACCATCAAAATTCCAAACGGAAGGCTGAATTCTCAATGAAGCTAATGAGGTTCTTGCAACACCATCAAATGCAGATAGATTGGATGCAAATGTGGTTCCAAGTTTTATAATATCAAATCCCGTGTACTGCAAATCCGCAGCGTGAAGAACATCTTGTCTTTCATTTATTGAATTAGCAGCTGAACCTGAAAGTGCGGAAAGTGTAAAGCCCAAATAATTAGCCTCTACTTTAACACCGAGTAAATTATTATCTACCCTAATATTTCTATCTTCATAGCTTTTTAAAACCAGACCACGTCCAAAAAGTTTATAAAAATTTCCTACATTAATATTAATACCTTCTTCTATATCACCGATATCAACAGCAAAATATTTATATGCTATATCTGCATATCTATCCTTTCCCCTGCTTATGGATGGATCAGGATCATTCGGTTGAAAAACTTCAAACCGTAGTCCGGCACTAAAAATATTTTTATTATAATCTAGTGTTAACCAGTTTTCAAGAATCTCAATTTTATTTTCAACGTTGTAAGAATATTCAAGCTGATTTTGTAAGCCCAAACCATCCGGCAATAAAAACCAGTTGCTACTGCTTTGGCTAAAAATCTTCGTCGATGTAAATAAAACAAATAATAATATAAGACGGTAAATTGAACTTTTCATTTTTTTGATTTGAAATAATTTTAAGGAAAGGACCACTTCCTTGGATTAAATTTACCTAATGGTTTTGCAAATTATTTTTCTAACAATTCAGATATTAGTTTTTCGACTGTCTGTTCATCACCCTTCATGTATCCAAGATGCGAGTAAACAATGTTTCCTGATTTATCTAACAATACCGTGTATGGCATTTGCTGCGCATAATATTTTCTAGCTACTTCACTGTTTGTATCTAACAAAACAGGGAAATTATATCCTTTAGATTTTACATAAGGCTTTACTTTTGCAACAGATTTTTCTGTATCTGTTGAAATGGCAAGTAATGTAAATCCTTTATCCTTATATTGTTCATAAATTTTATTGAACTCCACCATTTCTTCTAAACAAGGTTTACACCAGGTTGCCCAAAAACTTAAAAGTATTGGACCGTTACCTGTTTCTTTATTCAGCTCAACATATTTTCCATCAAGATTTACAAGCTTAAAGTTAGGTGCTTTTCTTCCTGTAATATCTTCTTCATTTTGAGCAATTATCGGAAGAGAAACAAAGAGCAAATGAACAATCAACAAAAGTAGTTTCATTTATTTCTCCAGGATCATTTTTCTTGTTTGTACAAATTCGTTAGTAACAATTTTATAGAAGTAAATACCGCTGCTTAAATTTGAGGCATTAAATGAAACAGAATGATTTCCCGCAGATTTAATTCCACTAACTAATGTGGCAACTTTATTTCCAAGAATATTGTAAACTGTTATTTCAACATTGCTAGTTTCTTTTAATCCAAAATTAATTTTTGTAGATGGATTAAATGGGTTGGGATAGTTTTGTGCTAAATAATAATCTGTGATTAATGTGTTTTCATTTTCTACAGATGTTGGATTTACTATTGCAGTTAAATCAACTGTAACTCTAATGTTAGGGTTTCTTAATGTTCCAGCCTGCATTTGTGCATATCCGGTTCCAAAATTAATGAGTGGAAATATATGTAATGCAACTACCCTTGTTTCATTAGGCTGAAGTGGTGAACTCCCAAATTCACTTGAGGTTGTTGCACTATCAACCCAACCTGGCAGGCAAGAATCAAAACATATAGATGAAGACCAACTTTCTGGCAGGTTATTTATTGTTCTGACAATAAATAAGGTCTGTTCAGCTGCAGAAATATTAGTAACGTCAAATTCAAAAATAATTTCAGAATTGAGCGTATCTGTCAACTCTGTTTCTCTGGGAACAAATGTAATATCCTGCGAAAACATTGAAGCAGTAATTGCAAAAATAAAAAAGAAGCTTAATAAAAAATTTTTCATATAACCTTATTTTTAAAATAAAAGAGTGGTGCGTTTGACACCACTCCAAATGGATAATTTATTTTATTAATGTCATTTTCTTAAGATCTGTATAGACTGAACCATCAAATCCAGTAGCATCCAATCGATATATATAAACACCGCTGTTCAAATTTTGCGCTCTAAAATCAACAGAGTGATTTCCGCTTGCAAGATTACCATTTAATAATGTAGCAACTTCTTCTCCTAGAAGATTGAACACTATTAATGTAACTTTGGAATCTGATGCAAGATTAAATTCAATCCTTGTTGAGGGATTAAAAGGATTTGGATAATTCTGATTGAGTGAGAAATACTGTGGCCCAAAAACATCCACATTCACCTCGTCAGAATATTCAAATGATCCGGTCAAATCAACTTGTTTTAATCTATAAGTATATAACCCATTCTGCAAGTTATTATCTATAAATGAATAACTCTGAGCTTCGGTTGTTGTTCCCTTTCCATTAATAAATCCGATTGCTATAAATTCTCCTGCTGTTTTTTTCTGTATCTCAAAGCCAAGATTATTTACTTCTGTTGCGGTTGACCAATTTAGACTTACACTATTTCCACTTGCTTGTGCTGTAAATGATTTTAGCTCTACTGGTAATACAGATTCAAGTGAGTAAACGAATGTTGCCCACTGGCTTGCTGATGGAACAAATGCACTTGTGGTTGCCGGAGCAGTTGCTAATGCAGCTCCTGATTTATCAAAAATTGTATGAGGAAATGTTAAACCTCCATCGACAGAAAGTTTAACAACTAATCTATCTGTATATCCAGTATAATTAGCATGCGCGTAATTAAATTTTACTGAATCTGTAACCTCAGCACCACTAAATACTTTGCTTATTAAAGTATCCGATGCACCAGTTGTTGAATAACTATAAAAATCCATTTTAATGGATTTGTTTCCTCCAATCGAAGGTCCGTTAGCCCCGGTAAATTGGCTAAATGTAATTCCTCCATCTGGATTCTTTAGTGTCCATCCATTTGCCGGGAAGCTTCCTTCGAATAATTCATAATTAAAAACACTATTAATTCCATCGGTATTGACAGCAATAGATGTTGGTCTTGATTGTTCAATTAAATCAGAAGCTGCAATTGGTTTTTCAATAATTGTGTTTTGATTATTTACAATCATATTTTCTAAAATTTCATTTCTTCCTTTGGCGCTGTTAAGAACTTCTTTTGTTTGATCATTCTGTACAAATGCAGCAGTATAAATCATTGAATCAACCCAAACTACTTTATCTATAGCATAAGTAATTGTAAAATTATAGGTGCCAACTCCTGTCGGAACGGAAGTTCCTAAAGAATTTGGATATGCTTTTCTGAATACATCATAAAAGTCTTTTTCGCCATTTGTTCCGGGTGCAGCAGCATATTTAATATGTCTCTCTACTGCATGAACTCTTAAATAATAATTTCCCGGATTGAGTGGAGATAAAACCTGAACCGTAATATCGGCTCTTACGCTGTCCCCGTTTGAAATTCTTGTATCAGTTACAGACATTGCTAATGGAGTACCAACATTTTTTCTCGGATAAAAAGCACCCGGTAAACTTGTGGGAGCAGAATATGGATATGATGGATCAACAACACCATCCATTATAACATTGGGAACAGTGTTGACACCATAATAATTTCTTCTATCATTTGCTTGTGTTGGATTATACAAATACATTGGATCATTACCTGGTGATGGCCAGTTCATATGATATTTTATCGGAACAACTGAGTCAAATCGTGCAGCCACAAAGGCGTCTATTGTTGGATTATTAGATGCACAAGGTGCACATGTAGAGCTTGTCCATTCTTCTAATAAAACAGTTCTGAAAGTTCCCGGTAAATATATCGTATACTGTGTAAGAACATTATTAGTTGGGTTCTCATCGCCAGTAAGATTAGTAACAACAGAAATATCCAATCCTTGATCTGGGGTTATTGTTAAATTATCAAAAGTAATAACCTGTGATTGACCGCTATTTAGTGATGTAATTGTTTTTGTACTTGTATAGCCTCCCGGGGTGGCTGTCATAGTAACCGTAAATGAAGAGGTTATATTTTGCTTTCCGATATTTATTATTGATACTTGGGGCGCTACAACAAAAGGCGAAGTAGAGGTTGCATAACTCGTGCCTGAATTAATGTTATTGATGGAGCCTACTGCAGCATCCAAATTAAACTGATTACCAACCGTAACATTATCTAAATAAAGATTATTACCATAACCGTTAATTGTTACAAATTTTAATTGTACCTGTGTAAAAGTAAAAACACTAAGAGCAGCAAACCACGATAGGAAAAACAGTATAGATTTTTTCATACGAACCTCTCCTCTGAAATTGAACTAAATAATGTTAATTAAGAATTTTTATAAAAATCAAAATGTAGATCCTGCCTGGTAAATTTCTTTTGTGTTTGTATTCTGTATGAATACAACTGTGTTTATGTTGTTTTGTATCCAAGTAGAGTTAATTGTTAGCTGCCTTTGGAAATTATATATTCCAACCTGATTGATGGATGCTAATGATTCTCCCTGATTACTGGGAAGCATTTTTCGCATTACATCATAAAACTTTGTTTCTCCGTTTGAACCTGGTGGAGTTGCAAATTCAATATTAGTTTCAGTTACAACTGAGTGAAGAACAAGTTTAGAAAAATCAAGATTGGTAATATCCTTAACATCTACAGAGATATTTAGATTATAGTTACTGCCTACGATGCTGGCACTAACACCAATAATAAACTGTGGTATCTTTGCCAATTCAGTATAAATTTTATTTTTAACATCATTAGAATCTGTAGATATTGGTCTCAAATTGCCATCAACTATTGTAGTTGGTGCAAACAAAATATTATAATATCCCATTCTTGCATTGCAATCGGGACCATTAGCAAGAAAAAATGGATCTACTGGTGAAGGAAAGTTTGTTGGGTATTTTATCGCAACGAGTTTTGAGGTTCCAAAGTCATCATTAATAAGATGTTCTATAATTTTATTACTTGTTACACATGGTCCGCAGCTAACATTAGCAAAGTCTTCAATCAAAACAATTTTATTTACTGCAAAAAGATTTGCAGATAATTCAATCTCAGTATTTTTTAAAACATCAACATTTAATACTAGGCTATCATAATTCTCTTTAACTAACTCAATTGTATGATTTCCAACAGTTGTTTTTAATGTATCTGGTGTTAGTTTGCCAGTATTATTTCCATCAAGAAATATTTTGGCGCCAGAAACATTTGAGATGACTTTAACATTCCCGTATTCAATAACAGGATTTAATGGTTGCGTTGGGGGGTTAGTTTCACATCCCCAAGTTATGATAGGAATAAGCAGTAAAAGAATTTTTTTCATACACGTGCAATTTACTTTTAAGACCGACATAACGACTATCCCGAATTGGATAAAAGTTAATTTTTCTCTCACCAAAATAAACCGTGTGAAAGGAAATTCAAAGGAGATTTTGTAATTCTAAAAATAAATTTGGAATGAATCGACTTTTTTAATCGAAAATTACAAAGAAAGAATTGTTTGCTTGTTATTATTCAGTTGCCAACCAGTAACCGCTTATTGAAAATAATTTAGAATCTGACCAGGTACGAACCTTTAAAGTATATCCATCTCTGGAAATTGATATTGCTTCAACATTATATCTTAAGTTTGATTCTTTATCCGAATCTATTTGAGCAACACTCAAAAATATTTGTGGTTTTTCTGTAAAGGGAGTTTCAAAATCAATATCAATTGTCATGGTTCGTTCACCCTCATTTTTATCAAGCGAATATCCCGCAAGACTTTGGTTAACTGACCAGCTGCTGCTCTGCATTGTTTGAGCTGAAGAAAATCCTGTGAGTATTATAAAGACGAATAGCAATATAGATGTGTAAATATTTTTCATATCTTTTTATTTTTTTAACACTCAAAAACTAATCGTTTGATTTTTTAATTACAATTATAAATGTGGCTTTCGTGATTAGAATCAAAAGGACCACTATTTAATTTTATCTTTCTCGCTCTTCTTCAAACCCTTTACCACTTCATCATATGAGTGGTCGATCCAATCCTTTAAATCACTCCAGCGAATATTTCCTTCCAGAATAATTGTATTCCAATATACTTTGCTCATATGCCAGCCAGGCTGCACATCTTCAAATTGTTCTCTCAGGTCCATCGCTTTTTCAGGATCACATTTTAGATTTATCTGCAACGGAATTTTTTCTAGCGGAATTAGTGCAAAAATTTTTCCTCCGACTTTAAACACAAGCGTCTCTTCATCGAAAGGGAAACCTTCAACAGCGCCTTTTTTACTTAAGCAATATTCTATTATAGTTTCAATATTCATTTGAGTCGGAGTTTAACTGTTCACCAAATCGTTAATAAAATTTCTTTTGATTATTTTATCACGTCAAAAAATTACATAAAAATGATTATCTATTTCAATGACAAATATATTCCGCACGATGAAGTAAAGATTTCACCTTTTGATCGTGCATTTCTTTTTTCAGATGGAGTCTATGAGGCTTTAAGAACTTACAATGGAAAACTTTTTCGTTTGGATGATCATCTCGAAAGATTAAAGTATAGCTTGCAGCAACTTGAAATACCTTTTAATGATTTTAATTTAATTGAAACTGTTTGCGCAAAATTAGCTGAGATTAATAAAATCAAAACAGATTATTCTGTTTATTTACAAATAAGCAGAGGAATTAGTTTTCCACGAACACATCATTATGAAAGCAACTTGATTCCAAATCTTTTTGCATTTGTAAAACCGATCAAGGATAATAGCAAAGAAATAAATACTGGGGTAAAAATAATTCTGGAAAAAGATTTACGCTGGTTAAGATGTGATATTAAATCGACCTCTCTTTTACCAGCCATTATGGCTAATCAAAACGCAATACAGAATGATGCTTACGAAGCTATTTTGTTCCGCGATGATTTTATTACCGAGGGATCACATACAAATTTTTTTGCTGTAAAAAATAATATCGTTTTTACTACTCCACTATCCAATTATATTCTAAACGGCGTTACACGAAAGGTTGTTCTTGAACTTTGCAAAGAAAATAAAATTGATTTCCATGAAAAGTCCATCAACCCAAATGATGTAAAAAAATTCGATGAGTTTTTTATAACAGGAACTACAACTGAAATAACACCTGTTGTTCAGATAAATGATTGGATTGTTGAAGATGGAAAGCCAGGAAGTATTACTCTTAAAATTCAGGAATTATTTTTTAACGCAGTAAAACAAGTTTGATGAAAACTGATAACAAAATATCCACAGATGTTTTTCTTCTAACAGGAGAATGGAGCGACTACAGCGGAAAAAGTGTACTTAAGTTCATTGGAACAAGCGATGAACTTGGTCCAGTTGAAATTATTGTTACAAATAACAAACCTGTTTTTTTTGTTGAAAAAGATGCGGTGTTAAATCCGTTAAATAAAACCCATCTAAGAAAAGAAACCAAACTTAAAAACTTTAATAATAATCCTGTTGATGCGCTCTACTTTAACACACAAAAAGCGTTAACTGTTTTTGCCGAAACAATTCAACAATCAAATCAAACAACTTATGAATCTGATATTGATCCGTTAAGAAGATTTTTGATGGAGAAATCCATTAACTCGCAGATGAAGATTACCGGTGTTGCAGATAAGAAAGGTTCAATAACAAAATTTGTTAGCCCAACTATTGAACCGGCAGAGATCACTCCACATTTTGTTATCGCTTCAATCGATATTGAAACAGGTGCAAAGTCAAATCAACTCTATTCTATTGCGGCACATATAACCGGGAAAAATGGAGAGCAAAAAAAAGTCTTTATGATCGGTGAAAAACCGAAGCGTGATTCAGAACTAATTTCATATTATAACGATGAAAGAGAATTGCTTGCAAATTTTTTTTCTTGGTTTAAGGAGGTTGATCCGGATATAATTATTGGCTGGCATGTAATTGGTTTTGATCTTTTGTTTCTTGATAACAAATGCCGTGAACTTGGAATAAGTTTAGATATTGCACGTGCTAATGGAAGAGTTTCCATAAGACAAAGAAAACCAAGCGGACATTTTATTTCTGTTACCGGCAGAGTTGTAATTGATGGTCCTACAATGTTGCGTGCTTCTTTTTTTAGTTTTGAAGATTTTAAACTGGAAACCGTTGCACAGGAACTTTTAGGAACCGGTAAAACTATTACTCCCGATGAAAATAAAATTGAAGAGATTGACAGATTATTTAGAGATGATAAAATTTCTCTTGCAGAATATAATTTGCAGGATGCAATTCTTGTTACTGATATTTTTTCCAAAACAGGATTGATAGTTCTATCTGTTCGCCGCGCGCAAATTTCAGGTTTGTTAATGGATCAGCTTGGAATGATGACAGCGGCATTTGATCATTTTTATTTACCTCGTTTGCATCGCGCAGGATTTGCTGCGCCGAATTTAAAAGACATTCAAACAAATGAGCATGCTGCCGGCGGATATGTAATTGAGCCAACTCCAGGAATTTATGAAAATATAATCGTACTTGATTTTAAAAGTTTGTATCCATCAATTATCCAAACATTTAAGATTGATCCATATTCTTTGTTGATGAAAGATGTTGACACGATACAAACATTAAATGGTTATAAGTTTTCATCTTCACTTCATATCCTGCCGGATTTTATAGATGAGTTGATGAAACTGCGCGACACAGCTAAAAAGAAAAAAGACAAGCAGTTATCTCAAGCAATAAAAATTTTGATGAACAGTTTTTACGGTGTTATGGGTTCTTACGGCTGCAGATTTTATCATCCGGATCTTCCACGTGCAATTACAGGAAGCGGACACAAGCTTTTACTTGGAAGCAAAGACTATCTTGAAAAAAAAGGATTAAAAGTTGTTTACGGCGATACTGATTCATTATTTGTAATGCTTAATGATATTTCAGTTGATGATGGTGAAGTGCAGGGTAAAAAGATTGTTAAAGAACTTAACCACTATTGGAAGAACCGGCTTAAAAAAGAATTTAATGTTGAATCATATTTAGAATTAGAGTTTGAAAAATATTATAGAAAATTTATTATCACTCCTGCCCGCGGTGCTGAGATTGGAGCAAAAAAAAGATACGCCGGATTGATTACTAAAGATGGAGAAGAAAAAATAGAGTTTGTTGGAATGGAATTCGTTCGTTCTGATTGGACAAAGTTAGCAAAGGAATTTCAAGTTGAATTATATCAAAAAGTTTTTGACGGTGTTGAAGTTGAAGATTGGATTCGTGGTGAAATACAAAAATTAAAATCAGGCAAGTTTGATGATAAATTGATTTACAGAAAACGATTACGAAAAGAAGTTGAAGACTACACTAGAAACGTTCCGCCGCATGCACGCGCTGCAAAATTATTGAATGAACCGCGTGATATTATTTATTATGCAATAACTCAGCGCGGACCAATTCCGATCGAACTAAAACACAACGATTTTGATTATGATCATTACATTGAAAAACAATTAAAACCAATAGCAGATTCTGTACTTTCACTTCTCGGAAAAAACTTTGATTCAATTGCAGAGAATGATCAACTGAGTTTCTTCTAGTGTAGTCCACCTTAAAGGTGGCCTACACTTAAACACTTTTAACAACGGTAGATGCTGTATGAAGACAAAAAATATTTTAATAGTTGTTTTTATTTTTTTATTTATGATCTTAAACTTTGGCAACGAACCAACTCCCCCGCCATATCATCAATTTGTAATATCCGGTTCTGTTTTTTGTGATACCCTAACGGACAAATCGAATTACACAATCGGAGTGTGGGGAAAAGTAAATCTTCATAATGAAGACTTTTTACAAATTAAAAATACCGGTTTAGGCATTGAATATCCGATTGTGCTAAGCGACTCTTTAGGTAACTATAATCTTCTTGTTAATAATTATTATTTCTTAGATTCAATAAAACTGGGAATTATACAATCACAACTTCCAATCTTTTACAGCGAATCATATTCAATTGACCAATTAACCGGCATCCCTGACGAAAGATATTATAATAGTGAGGGTGGCTCGGGTTGTAATAGTTGCACAACGGAACAGACAGCAACAACAAAACGAATAATAAAATATCAATATCATCTTGATTCCACTAAATTATTTCTATGTAGATAAACAAAATTGTCGTGATATTTCCACTAAACTTCAACTTGAAAATCCCTTGGCTTTTTTTATTTTAGTTTAGATGAAAATAAAACTCTCCGATCACGTAACTGCAATTTTGTTTGCACTGTTTGTAACCTTTCTTTGGTCAACATCTTTTGTGATAATAAAGTTTGGGCTAAAAGAAATTCCGCCGCTTGTATTTGCAGGATTAAGATACTCTATTGCTTTTGTCTTTCTGCTTCCCTTTTTGTTTACAAAGAAAAATAAAGCAATAGTAAAAGCTCTTAACCATAAGGACTGGATAAATCTTACATTACTTGGAATACTTTTTTACACATTTACACAGGGCACACAATTTATCGGGCTTTCACTACTGCCGGCAGTAACTGTTAGTTTATGGTTAAACTTTACTCCGCTTATTGTTGCAGTGATGGCAATTTTTTTAATAAAAGAAATTCCAACCATACTGCAGATATTTGGTGTAGCATTATTTATAACTGGAATTCTAACCTACTTTTATCCCGTAAACTTAAGCGGTGATCAATCAACGGGATTGATAGTAATGACAGTTGGTGTATTTGCAAATGCAGCCTCTGCTGTACTTGGCAGAAGTGTAAACAGAAAATCTCATTTAACCCCTATTGTAATAACCGTAATTAGTATGGGCATCGGCTCCATTGTCCTTTTATCGGTTGGAATAACTCTTCAGGGATTTCCTTCTATTAATACTGAAAACATTTTTTATCTTCTCTGGCTCGCAATTCTAAACACTGCATTAGCAATGACTATCTGGAATTTTACACTGCGAACATTAACTGCAATGGAATCAAGCATAATAAATGGTACTATGCTTATACAAATTGCCGTGCTTGCGTGGATATTTCTTGGGGAAGATATTTCATTTAAAGAAATTATTGGCATGCTGATTGCTTCTTCAGGTGCTGTTCTGGTTCAGCTAAAATTTAAGAAATGATTTTCTCTTTGCGATCATTGCGCGAAATGTTTTTAGATGTACTTTTCGCAAAGCACACAGAGTTATTGTTACTTGTTGAGATTAAAACAATATTGCTTTAAGTTATTGATGAGTTTATCAAAAAATCTAAAAAAAATTCCTCCTAAAAAGTAATTGTTATAAAATATCTGGAAAAGATAAAATGGGTCTAATAAGAAGAATAGTTAAGGAATGCTTCTCAAAAAAAACTATAAATTTTCTTAGAAATAATATCAACATCTTTAAAGTAAACGGCACCAGAAAGCTTTTAGAGAATGCACAGATATTTCCTAATTTTCTTGACAAAAGTGATTTAGAAGAATTGCAAAAACGATACCC